>JAGTVD010000355.1 GCA_018224505.1 Desulfatitalea sp.
CTTGATGCCGCCGCCCACCGTGAAAGGCACCGTGGCCGCGTCGGCCACCTGGCGCACCACCGCCAGCATGGTGGCCCGCCCCTCCACGGTTGCGGTGATATCCAGCAGCGCCAGTTGATCGGCGCCGGCCGCGCAATAGGCCCGGCAGCATTCCACCGGATCTCCGGCATCGCGGATGTCCACAAATTGAACGCCCTTGACCACCCGCCCGTTCTGCATATCCAGGCAAGGCATGATGCTTACCAATTGCTTGTCGTTTTGCGGGGTCATGATGCTACACAGCCTCCATGGTGGATGGGGGTTTGGATGCGATATTGTACGTGACGCTGACCACGCCGGGCACTTCGGTGGTCATACGCCCGGCCAGACGTTCGAGCAGGTCGAAAGGCAGGTGGGTGGGCGTGGCGGTCCGCGCATCCAGGCTGTCCCAGCAGCGCACTTCGATCTGTAGCCCGTAATCCCGCTTGCCATCGCGCATTCCGGGAATGCGGTCGTTGTGCAGAATGGCCATGTATTGAAAGGCGTTCACCCCGGCCAATTCCTGTTCCAGAATCAGCGTGGCCCCGCGCACCAGGGCGATGCGCTCGGGCGTGGCTTCACCGATCACACGGGCCACGAGGGCCGGACCGGGAAACGGCGGCCGGTTGTAAATCTCTTCGGGCAATCCCAACGCCTGACCCACGATCCGCACCGCGGGCTTGCGCAATTGGATCAACGGTTCGAGCACCGTGTATCCGTACTCCCGGGCGGTATCGATCCCGAGCTGGGCCAGAATGTTGTGCTGCCGCTTGATGCCGGCCACGGTCTCCTCCACATCGGTGTAGATGGTGCCCTGCAGCAGGTGCCGGGCGCCGCTTTGCTTGACCAGCCGGGAAAAGACCGATTGGTAGAAGGTGTCGGTGATGGCCTGGCGTTTCTCTTCAGGATCGGTTTTGCCTTTGAGCGCGGCAAAAAACTCATCCCGGGCATCCACCAGGGTCACGGGGGCGCCACACTTTTGCAACAGCGCCACCACCCGCTGGGGTTCGCCCTCGCGCATCAGACCGTTATCGATGAAAAAGGTCTTCAGCCGGTCGCCCAAGGCGCGGTGGGCCAGCATGGTGACCACCGACGAGTCCACGCCGCCGGACAGGGCGTTGACCGCCGTGCCGTCGCCCACCGCCGCCGCAATGATGTCGCACTGGGCCCGGATGAACGCCTCGGTGTCCAGGGTTTCGCATTTAATCTCCTGAATATCCATCGGGTTGAATCCTCCACGTTTGTGCCCATGGCATTGAAAATGCCTTCCTTTACCAAGGATTGATCCCCGCTGCAATGGGATGTTCGAACCCCTGGTGACCCCATCGCGGCTGGAAGCCGCTCCCACAAGAGATCACCCACTGGCCTGCGAAAAACAACCTCACTCAGCATGATCGTCCGTATACCCGCCCCGATGGCTCAACTCATGCCCGTGGGCGAACTCCCAGCGTTTGTCGAGGTAGTAGAAAACGGGCACCGCCATTCGGGAAAAGAGCAGCGAGGCCACTTCGCCGGCCATCAGGGAGAGGGCCAGGCCCTGGAAGATGGGGTCGAAGAGGATGACCACGGCGCCCACCACCAGGGCGGCGGCGGTGAGCATCATGGGCCGGAAGCGCACGGCGCCGGCGTCCACCACGGCCTGGTCCAGGGGCATGCCCTGGCGCAGGCGCAATTCGATAAAGTCCACCAGGATGATGGAGTTGCGCACCACGATGCCGGCGCCGGCGATGAAGCCGATCATGGAGGTGGCCGAGAAGAAAACCCCCATGGCCCAGTGAGCCGGCAGAATGCCGATCAGCGAAAAGGGAATGGCCACCATGATCACCAGGGGCGTAGAAAAGGATTGGAACCAGCCGACCACCAGAACGAAAATCAGGATGAGCACCACGGCAAAGGCGATGCCCAGGTCGCGGAACACTTCGTAGGTGATGTGCCATTCCCCGTCCCACTTGACGGCCAATTGCCGGTCGGTTTTCGGCAGGGCCGCCGTGTGCTGCGTGACCTGGTAGCCCTCGGGCAATTCGATTTGAGCAATCTTGCGCTGCAATTCCAGGATGGCATAGACCGGGCTCTCCCTGTCGCCGGCCACCTCGCCGATCACATAGACCACCGGCATCAGGTTCTTGTGGTAGATGCTTTTTTCGCGAGCGGTCTCCCGAACCCGGACCAGCGCATCCAGGGGTACCAGGTCACCGGCGGCCGACTGCATCTTGACGGCCTGCAGCCGCTGGATGTCCGCGCGATCGGCCAGGGGCAGACGCACGATGACCGGCACATCCTCCCGCTCCCGGGGTTGATGCAGCAGCCCCACCTGGCGGCCGTCCAGAGCCACCTTGAGGGTGTCGGCGATCTGCATCACGCTGATGCCGTGCAAGGCGGCTTGCTCGCGGTCGATGTCCAGCACGTACCGCGGGTAGTCGCCCTCCATGAGCCAGTCCACATCCACGACATCGTCGGTCGCTTCGAAAATCTGCATGATCTGCCGGGCCAGTTCGCGCTGGCGGTCATAATCGGGGCCGTACACTTCGGCCACCAGGGTGGCGATCACCGGGGGACCGGGCGGCACCTCTGCCACTTTAATCCGGGCGTCGTGACGCCGGGCGATCTCCACCAGGGCCGGCCGCACCCGCACGGCGATATCGTGGCTCTGCTGTTTGCGACGGCCTTTGTCCACCAGGTTCACCTGGATGTCGGCCTGGTAATGGGCCTGGCGCAGGTAGTAATGGCGCACCATCCCGTTGAAGTTGAAGGGGCCGCTGGTGCCCACATGGATCTGGTAATCGGTCACCTCGTTGACCGTGGCCAGGTAGTCGGCCATCTCCCGGGCCGCCGCGGCGGTGGTCTCCAGGGTGGCGTCCTCGGGCATGTCGATGATCACCTGGAACTCGCTCTTGTTGTCGAAGGGCAGCATTTTGACCCCCACCCAACCCAAGGCCACCAATGCCACGGAACCCATCAGCAGCAGCACCAGGGAGATGATGAAGAGCCAGCGCCAGCGCGCATCGTGGAGCAATGGCACCATCACCTTGCGGTAGAGCCGGGTGGTCCAGTCTTCGCCCGCCGGGCCGGGGCCATAACCGTCGTCAGACGAGCCGGCGCTTTCCTCGCCGTCTACATGGGCACCGCCACCGTGGCCATCGGCCTTGAGCAGCCGCACCGAGGCCCAGGGGGTGACGATAAAGGCGATCAGCAGGGAGAAGACCATGGCCGCCGAAGCACCCACGGGGATCGGACGCATGTAAGGCCCCATCAGCCCGCCGACGAATGCCATGGGTAATATGGCCGCAATCACCGCGAGGGTGGCCAGGATGGTGGGGTTTCCCACTTCATCCACTGCCTCGATGGTCACCTGGAACCGATTGCGACCCTTGTTTTCGGGCAGGCGGAAATGGCGCACCACGTTCTCCACCACCACGATGGCGTCATCCACCAGAATACCGATGGAGAAGATCAGGGCGAACAGGGTGATGCGATTCAGCGTATAGCCATAGAGAAAAAAGACCGCCATTGTCAGGGCCAGGGTCACCGGAATGGCCAGCGCCACCACCCCGGCTTCGCGGCGACCCAGCACCAGCCAGATCAAAATGGTCACGGAAAAGACGGCGGCGAGCATATGCCAGAGCAGTTCGTTGGATTTCTCCCGGGCTGTCTGGCCATAATTGCGGGTGACCGTCATCTGGATGTTGTCCGGCAATTTGCTGCCGCGCACCGTGTCGATGCGTGCCAGCACCCTGTCGGCCACATCGATGGCATTGGTTCCCTTGCGTTTGGCCAGCGACAGGGTCACGGCAGGGAACAGTCCCTCCTGGTCGATGGCCTTGTCCGCGGCGGCCGGACCGGTGCCGAAAAAGACATACTGATCCGGCTCGGCCGGCCCGTCGAGTACCGTGGCCACATCCTGCACGTAGACCGGTCGGCCGTTGTAAATGCCCAGCACCACCCGCTCAACATCTTCGCGGGTTTCCAGAAACCCGCCCACGTCGACGGCCACCTCGCCCCGCACGGAGGGAAAGGTGCCTGCGCCGGCGGCCTGGTTGGCGGCCATGACCATTGCGGCGGCCTGGTTCAGGTCGATCCCGGCGGCGGCCAGGCGCACCGGATCGAACAGCACGCGCACTTGCCGCGGCGTGCCGCCGATCAAGGTGGTGATGGAGACATCCGGCTCGGCTTTGACCACGGTTTCGATTTCCGCGGCCACACGGCGCAGCACGTAGTGATCCGCCCCCTCGGCCCAGAAAGTGAGCGCAAGGATCGGCACATCATCGATGAAACGCGGCTTGATCAAGGGCGGCGAAGCGGCCCAGGGAATTCGGTCGTAGTTGGCCGTCAGCTTGGATTGCAGCCGGACGATGGAATCCTCTTCATCCTCGCCCACGTAGAATCGCACGATGGCCATACTCATACCCGGACTGGAGGTGGTGTAAACGTACTCCACCCCCGGGATCTCCCACAACAGGCGCTCCATGGGGCCGGTGATGCGCTGCTGCACCTCCTCGGCACTGGCCCCGGGCATCTGCACGAAGATATCGATCATGGGGACGATGATCTGCGGCTCCTCTTCACGGGGCAGGGCCACCACTGCGGCGATGCCCAGCAGAAGGGAAGCAATGACCACCAGCGGCGTCAAGTTGGAATCGATGAAGATCCGTGCGAACTTGCCTGCCATACCGATGCCTGGCTTCATTGAACCTCCTCCACCCGCATGCCGTCTTGCAGCGTCAGGGGCACAGCGGTGACATAACGCTGTCCTTCACGCAGTCCGGAAATGATCTCCACCCGATCGCCATAGTAGGTGCCGGTGCGCACCAGCCGGAAGCGGGTGATGCCATCATCGCCCACCACAAAAACGCCGGTCAGTTGGCCTTCCGCGCGCACGGCGCCTTCGGGCACCAGCAACACGCCGGTGCCGCCCAGGGGAATGCGCACGCGCGCGAACAGGCCTGTTTTAAGATCCAGCCCTTCGGGCATGGCCACCTTGATTTCGAAGCTGCGGCTGCGGGTATCGGCGGCCGGAACGATGCGGCCCACAATGCCCTCCACCGCCCGGTCTCCCAAGGCCGGCACCACTACCTGGGCCGCCATCCCCTCCCGCACCGCCTGGATATGCCGCTCGGGCAGCACCAGGTCGGCGCAAAACAGACCCTCCTGCTCCACCGTCAACAGCGGCATACCGGGGGCGGCCAGATCGCCCTCCTCGACCATTTTGTTGACGACCTGGCCATCATAGGGCGCCGTCACCCGGGCGTCCTTGAGGGCCACGGCGGATTGGCGCAGCGCGGCATCGGCTTGCTGGATGCGCGACCGGGCGGCTTCCACCATGGCCTCGGTCTGAGCGAGAGTCGCACGGGCCTGGAGGTAGCGGGACTGCACCTCGTCGAACTCCTGCCGCGAGACCGAATTCTCCCGTTGCAACTGCTCGTAACGCCGGAAGGTGTTTTCAGCCAGCTCGGCGGCCGCCGCGGCCGCATCGCGCGCCGACTGTGCCGAAGCCAGCGCCCGCCGGGCCTCGTTGGTTGCCCCCTGGGCCTGTTCCAGTTGCGCCGTCACCGTGCGCGGATCGATGGTCACCAGCAGATCCCCCGCCTTGATCCGGTCCCCCTGGCGCACGTGCACGGCCTGCACCGTGCCCATCAGCTTGGCCGCTATGGTGCTGGCCGTTCGGGCATTGATGGTCGCCACCGCCTCATAAACAAAAGGCTCCTGGCTGATCCGCGCCTCGGCCACCGGCGCCTGAACCACCCCGACCTCCGCCGGCCCGGCGGTCGTGCCCGGCCCGATTTTTTCGCCGCACCCGGCCAGCACCACCCCCAGCATCCCCAACAAAAAAAGCAAATGTCGTCTACGCATCACACCCCCCGGCAACATACATAGTCAAATACCCATGGTAACTGACACTCCTCGCAATCCAAACCGCACCCCAACCCAACCAACCCAATAAACCCAACAAACCCAATAAACCCAACAAACCCAACCAACCCTATTCCCCAACCGCCAGGGCCAGCATCACCCGGGCCACGGTGGCATCGTGCAACGCTTTGAAATGCTGGGTCTGGGCTTGTTGCAGCGCCACCTGGGCATCGAGCAGGCTGACCAGCGTCAGCAGGCCGCTTTCGTATCGGTTGGCCACGATGCGCAACCCCTCTTCGGCCTGGGCGACAGCGGTGCGCGCCACCGCAATGCTTTGCCAGGCGCTTTGGGCCTGGAAAAACGCCCGCTGGGTATCTACACGC
>JAGTVD010000356.1 GCA_018224505.1 Desulfatitalea sp.
ACGCCTCGGCACCGATGCCGAGCGCCCCCACCGGATCAAATACCGGCAGCTGACACGGTAGAACCGCTTACCCTCTTGCGACACGCCGCCGCGAAATCCTCCGGGTAATGCCCGTTGATCCAGCGCATTTGGGCTTCGCTGAAAGCGCCCGGCGATTGGGGCAGGCGGGGCAGGAAGCTGTAGAGCAATCGCTGGTCGGTGTCCTGGCAGGTAAAGCGTTTGCTGTATTCGAAAACGGTGATCATGGTGGCGCCCATGGCGGTGAGCGCCCGCATGGCGACGCGCAGTGCCTGATCCAGGTCGCGACGGGTGGCGGTGTCGGCCTCCAGGATGTTGCCCACCGGTGCGCGGGTCATCAATTGCAGTTCCCATTGGGAGGTCTGGGCCTTGGGCACGAACAGGATCACCCGATCATCCTGGTGGACAATGAGGTCGGCCGGCCGATCGGTCCGGCCGTCCATGCGACGGTTGGTTGCCATGGCCCGCAAGTAACACTCGAAGAAGGGTTGGCCGGTGCAGCGGCGATATTCGCGTGTGAATTGCTGCACCATGTCGCCGCAGGCAAAGGCCGGCAGGCTGGCTTTACCGGCCGCCCCGGAGACGGGCACCGTGTCGGGGATCAGGGCGTACTGCTGGTGGATCTGTTGGTGGGAAGCGTGCAGGCGGTATCCGGTGGGGGCGAAGTCGAATCCATAGTTCCAGCCCCAGAGTGTGGCGGTAAAGGGCAGGTTTTTTTTGGCGTCGCTCGATACCAGAGCGGCCCCGATGGCTGCACGCAACGCTTCCAGCGCATCGACGGAGAGTCCGTTTCGTCGTGGGACGGGGGTCAGGTGCAGCGCTTCGGCCAGGCGCACGTAAGTGCGCTGGTAGTAAAGATGGCGCATGTTCCCCACATCGTCGGAAGTCAACTGGCCGACCGCATAGCGGATGGCGTCGTGGGCCATGTTGGCGGCGTAATGACCCCAGGGAATGTAACTGTTGCGCCGCAGGTACTCGAAAACATGACTGGCGCCGCTGCGACGGTCGCCGACAATTTCACTTTGGCCTTGCACCCCGGGCCGTAATACCATGACCTCCTTGTATGCATCGGGCAGACAGGGGTTATTGGCCACCGCGTCGAACAACGCTTCGTCCGAAATACACGGCTTGGCATTGCCGTTCGGATGGGTGACGAAGGCCAAACCGCTAGGGTCGCCGCTCTCCGGGTCACGAACAATGGTGCAGCACGTCTCGGCCAGATGCACCAAATCGTTCGGATCGGTCGAGACCACCGCCAGCGCCAGTTTCAGAGGCCGGGGCAGGGCCGTCACCAGCTGGCCGATACGCTGGGAATCTGCGTCAGGTGTACCGAAAGCGCTTCGAACCGCGTCGGCCAGGGAAACCGGATCGGGCGGCGGGATGGTGATGCGGTCCGGATCGCCAGCCGCCCGGTCGGCCCACCCCTTGCCGATGTAAGTGGTGCCGCGAAAAGGGAAGGGGTTGGGAATTTCAAAAATAGGATCGGCCCCCGGTTCATCCACATCCGCGACCGGAAAGTTGATCTCGTTGGTACAAGGGCGGCCCCCCGCGCATTCTCCCAAGGGCCGCCGATGATCCTCCATCCGCAGGTTGGCGGTGGTGAAACGGGGTTGGTGCAGTCCGTGAACAAAGTGCCCTTCGGGAGATACGCAGGTTCTGGGGACTTCGGCACTACGGTCGCTGTTCATAAGTCCTGTTGATCGTGTTATCGTTTGGGCGGTTCAGGAGCTGTAGATGACCGCCAGAATTTTGGCCCGACCGCCCTGTGCCGACAGGACGTGCGGGGTGGTGGATAGATAGTAAGCGCTGTCGCCCGGCTCCAGAACGAAGCGCTCTTCTCCGATGTCCAACAATACCTTGCCCTCCAGCACGAAGATGAACTCCTCTCCTCCGTGGACCGAGCGCTCGTCGTCGTCGGCCTCTTCCAGTTGCACCAGCAACGCTTCCATATGGCGTCCTTTGACCTCCGGTGCCAGGCTCATGTAGCTGTAAGCCTGGCGCCGCGTGCGCAGGGAGGCGGAACGGGAGCTGGCCTTGCGCTCGGTTCGGCGGGTGATGGCGTACAGTTTTTCGCCTTCACCGGACAGCAGCCGCTGCAAGGCGCTGTCCAAGGCCTTGCTGAGCTTGATGATGGTGCCCAGTTGGGGGCTGATGCTATTGTCCTCGATGGACCTCAAGGTCTGTTCGTCAAAACCGGTCAGTTGGGACAGTTCGGTGATGGAGAGGCCCTTTTCTTCCCGCAGCCGCTTGATCCGGTCGCCGATATGCTCCCGGCAATCGTCATCGCAGGTGTCGATATCGCCGGTAAGATCCTGGAAATAGTCCACGTTGATGGGTGGCTTCTCCGTGGGGGTCATGACACGTCTCCTTCCAATCTGTATAGGTATCCCGCTTGATTCAGCCAAAGGCGCTAACGATCAGCAAGCGACAGTTGGTTTCGTTTATCAATTATTCGCACGGCTCGCTTAAAACTTCAAGGCCGCAAATGCTCCGGCAGCACGGGTTTGGGCGCCCAGTCGGCCGGCCACTGCTGGTCCGGCTGTTCTCCTATTTTGGCTTTGCGCGGCTTGAGACCCGGGCGCGCAAAACGGGGGTGGCCCTCTTTGAGGGTGCGACCGTTGAGAATCGCCTCGGATCTAAGCCGGTGGC
>JAGTVD010000357.1 GCA_018224505.1 Desulfatitalea sp.
CCGTGATCAACCGCTACACCCGGGAAGCGGGTGTCCGCAACCTGGAACGCGAGATCGCCGGCATTTGCCGTAAAGTGGCTCGTCACGTGGTCAAGACCGAAACCGACACCACGGTGCGGGTTATCGATAGCTCCGTGGCCAAGTATTTGGGGCCGCCCCGCTTTAGGAGCACCGCCATCGAAGATCAGGACCAGGTGGGGATGGCTACTGGTATGGCCTGGACACAGGTGGGTGGTGAGCTGCTGTTTGTGGAAACCCTGACCATGCCCGGTCGTGGCCAGATCAGCGTAACCGGCAAACTGGGCGATGTGATGAAGGAATCGGCCCAGGCGGCCATCAGCTTCGTACGTTCCCGGACGGCGCAGTTGGGCATTGATCCAAAGTTTTATCGCAAACTGGATCTGCATATCCATATTCCCGAAGGCGCCATCCCAAAGGATGGTCCGTCGGCTGGAATCGCCATGTGTACGTCGGTGGTATCGGCACTCACGCGGCGGGCCGCTCGTCGGGAGGTGGCCATGACCGGCGAGATCACCCTGCGTGGCCGGGTCCTGCCCATCGGTGGCCTCAAGGAAAAGATCCTGGCAGCCCACCGGGGTGGCATCAAAAAAATTATCATACCCAAGGAAAACGAAAAGGATCTGCGGGACATTCCGGCCACCGTTTCCAAGCAGTTGGAGATCGTCAGCGTGGAACATATGGATGAAGTGCTGCCCCATGCTCTGGTGCTGGCCAAGGGTGAAAGCCTTTTCGTCAACCACGATATGCCCTTTGGCCTGAACGGCGCGGATGCCGGCAGCACGCCGGACAAACATGCACCGATCAATTAAAATTTCGCTTGACACGTATCGGACGAAACGGTTATAGAGGCGTTTCTGTTTGGGACCCTCGACAAGGTTCCATGTAGTGGGGGCGGGTAGCTCAGCTGGGAGAGCACCGGCCTTACAAGCCGGGGGTCACAGGTTCAAGCCCTGTTCCGCCTACCATGCAGAGGGTTCATGTTCAAAAGATTGTTTTGCGGGGGTGTAGTTCAGTTCGGTTAGAACGCCGGCCTGTCACGCCGGAGGTCGCGAGTTCGAGTCTCGTCGCTCCCGCCATATATATCAGAGGGCTTATGAGGTTACTCATAAGCCCTTTTCATTTCAGCAGGCTTACCTTTAATCGAAATTGAAATCAGAGGGCATATGGCCAGAAAAACAAAAATAGTCGCAACCATTTCCAATCTGAATTGTGCCCCATCTTTTATCGAACGGCTCCACAAGGCCGGGATGAATGTCGTCCGACTCAATACCGCACACATGTCCCATCAGGATGCCCTGGAGGTCATTACGGCCGTGCGCCAGGTGTCCGATAACATCGGTATTCTGCTGGACACCAAAGGGCCGGAAATCAGAACCTGTGATATGACGGCGCCGTTGGCGGTCAGGTGCGGCGATACCATCAGGGTGAAAGGCGCCCCTGGAACAATCTCCCAGGGTGACATGGTTTGCGTGTCATACGGCGATTTTGTCCGGGATGTTCCGGTAGGCAGCTCAATTATGATCGATGATGGGTATATCGCCCTTGCGGTGATGGACAAGAACAATGATTGGCTCATTTGTACCGTTGAGAACGACGGCATTATCAACGGTCGCAAGAGCATCAATATCCCGGCCGTGCATGTGAAGCTTCCGGCGCTGAGCGAAAAGGACAAGGGGTTTATCCGTTTCGCCGTCGAGAACGACCTCGATTTTATCGCCCACTCTTTTGTACGCAACAAGGAGGACGTGCGGGCCGTCCAGCAGATATTGGACGAGAAGCAAAGCGCGATCAAGATCATCGCCAAAATTGAAAATTACGAAGGGGTTTCGAACCTCGATGAAATCCTCGACGCCGCTTACGGTGTGATGATCGCCCGTGGTGATCTGGCGGTTGAGATCCCCACCGAGCAGATCCCGTTGATCCAGAAGAAAATCATTCGCAAATGCATCGAGCGAAGAAGGCCGGTTATCGTTGCCACCCAGATGCTGCATTCGATGATTGAATCGCCGCGTCCGACCCGGGCGGAGGTGTCGGATGTCGCCAATGCCTGCCTCGATCATGCGGATGCCCTGATGCTTTCCGGTGAAACCGCCAATGGCAAATATCCTGAGCTGTCGGTCAGGACCATGGCCAAGGTGATCGTAGCGGTGGAAGGCGATACCGGGGCCTATATC
This sequence comes from Desulfatitalea sp., assembly GCA_018224505.1. GTDB lineage: Bacteria > Desulfobacterota > Desulfobacteria > Desulfobacterales > Desulfosarcinaceae > Desulfatitalea. Next base: position 2,196 of record JAGTVD010000357.1, read on the forward strand.
GATGTGCCCTACCGGCACGAGAACAGAATCACGGCCTACCTTGCCAAGGCGGCGGTCAAGGCGGCCCTGAGACTCAATACCAAAGCCATCGTGGCCGATTCGGTGAGCGGCAAATCGATACTCGCCCTTTCGGCCTACCGCGGTGGAAACCCCATCTACGCCCAAATCTATGATAAGCGCGTGATGCGCCAGCTTTCGCTGTCCTACGGGGTCTATGCGGATTATCTCGCCATGGATCTCAACGCGATGGAACCCTTGAAAAGTTCCATCTGCCGGCTCATCGACGACAGTAAATTTGCCGATGATGACCTGATTATCGTGCTTGCCGGCAGCTTCGGCGCCCAATCGGGTGCTTCCTATATCGAGATCGCCACCGCCGGACAACTGAAACACAAGTGTGAGTTACCCCGTTAGGGCCCTGGCGATCGATCAGGGATACCCTAAAACTTGGCTTCGAAAAGCCTGAATCGTGCATCGTTGTTTCTTCTCCTAAGGCGGTGGATGACCCGCCAACCATCGGTCGTCGGCCGGTAATCCAAAATATTACAGATAGATGAAAAATCATCAGGGGTCGGTGAACCGCTTGGCAACCGGCCGGCCATGCGGTTGCATTGTGCCGCCATTTCTGGCAAGTCAGGGGGTAGAGATGAAAAAGTTGGCCATATTCGGCGACAGGCGGTTGGGGCGGTTGGGACCGCGTATCCCAACCGGTTCACCGATAGTTGCTGTGCAAAAGAGGTGGCAAGGGGATTTCCAGGGAGGAAGCGAATGGAAGATGTACAGGCTGAGGCCGCAAAGGCGGTCAGTGGGAGCACCCCCAGGGTGTTTGGGGAGAGAAGGCTTTACGAAAGAAAAAAGTGTGCCTTCAGCGTGGGTATTTCAGGTCGCAATATTCAATTTCGAGGGTTGCTGCGCGATTTGAGTCTGGGGGGCGCGCTGGTGGAATCGCCGCCCGAGCAGAACTTCCGGATCGGTCAGGAAGTGGTGTTGAACATTCCATTCAGTCAAAAGCAAGGGTACGTGGCGCTGCGTGGTAAGGTGGCCCGGGTTAAGTATAATGCTGTGGGCATCATGTTCGCAAAAGCGAAATCCTGAGGGTCCGGGTGTTAGCTGACCCGTTCTACATCCAGAACGTTTTTGATTTTTTTGAGGCTGGCCAGCACATGCTCGAGCTGTTCGGTGTCGGCCACCTCCAGGGTGAAAACACTGGCCACCATTTTGCTCTCGCTGGTCTGGGTGTTGGCGCTGATGATGTTGGCGCCGCACTTGCTGATGGTGGCCGCCACATCGGCCAGCAGTCCCATGCGGTCCATACTGCGGATTCTGACCTTCACAGGGAATGCTTCCCGGGCGGCCAGGTCCCATTCCACTTCAATGAGCCGTTCGGGGTTGGTCTTAATGGCGTTGACGCACTCGCTGCGGTGAACAGTGACTCCGAACCCCCGGGTGATGTACCCGACGATGGCATCCCCGGGTACGGGTTGGCAGCATTTGCCGAAGCGCACCAGGATGTCGTCCACCCCCTTGACCACTACGCCGCTGCCCACTTTTTTCTTGCGCACGCGGCTGATCATCCGGTTGAGCAGAGACGGGTGTTCGTCCGCCTCGTCATCCTTGGGCATCAGTTTGCGTACCAGCTGCAGGGGGGTTATTTTGCCATAGCCGATGGAGACGATCAGATCCTCCACCGTCTTGAGGCCGAAGCTCTCCACCGCCTTGTCCATCTCCGGCGACTTGACCAGGGTGTTGAAGTTCAGGCGCACTTTGCGAAAGGCCTTCTCGCACATTTCCTGGCCCAGGGCCAGGCTGCGCTCCTTCTCCTGGGTCTTGATCCACTGACGAATCTTGGAACGGGCCTTAACCGTTTTGGCAAAACTGAGCCAGTCCTTGCTCGGATGGTGGCCTTTCTGGGTAACGACGGCCACGCTTTCTCCGGTTTGCAGCTCGTATTTGAGCGGCACCATGCGGCCGTTGACCTTGGCGCCGACGCACTGGTCGCCCACTTCCGAATGGATGGCATAGGCAAAATCGATAGGGGTGGCACCTTTGGGAAGGGCTTTGATCTCGCCCTTGGGCGTGAAGACGTAAACATCGTCGGGAAACAGATCGATGCGTACATTTTCCAGGAACTCATCGGGGTCCTTGATGTTGGCCTGGTTCTCCACGATATTCTGCACCCAGGCGAAGGCCTGGGCTGTTTTCGGATCCTCGGTGCGACCCTCCTTGTAGCTCCAGTGGGCCGCAATACCCGATTTGGCCACCTGGTCCATGTCCCGGGTGCGAATCTGGATTTCCATGCGTTCGCCGAAGGGACCAATCACTGTGGTATGCAGTGACTGGTACATATTGGGTTTGGGCATTGCGATGTAGTCTTTGAACTTTTTGGCAATGGGTTTCCACAGGGCGTGCACCAAGCCCAGCGCCTCGTAGCATTGGGGAATGGTGTTGAGGATGATGCGGAAGGCAATGATGTCGTAGACTTCTTCGAAGGCCAGATTCTGCTGCTGCATTTTCTGGTTGATGCTGTAGAAGTTTTTGTAGCGGCCCATCACTTCGCATGGAATTGAATTTTCATCCATTTTACGCACAATATAGGTCTTGACGGTTTCGATATACTTGTCCCGTTCGTCCCGCCCTTTGGCGACCATGTTTTCGATATACTGATACTGCTCGGGCAGCATATACCGGAAAGCGATATTCTCCAGTTCGTTCTTGATCCAGAAAATCCCCAGGCGGGCGGCGATGGGGGTATAGATATCCAGTGTTTCGCGGGCGATTTTGCGCTGTTTGGCCGGGTTGCTGTGGTATTGCAGCGTGCGCATGTTGTGCATGCGGTCGGCCAGTTTGATCAGCACCACCCGGATGTCATCGGCCATGGCCAGCAGCATCTTACGGATGTTCTCGGCTTCCCGGGCTTGGTCGCTGCTGAAGGGCAGGGTGCTCAATTTGGTGACACCGGAGACAATGTGGCGCACTTCGGGGCCGAACATGTCGTTGATCTCTTCGGCCGTGGCATGGGTGTCTTCGATGACATCGTGCAGCAGGCCGGCCGCCACGCTGACCACGTCCAGCCGCATGTCGGCCAGGATACCGGCCACTTCCAGGGGGTGGGACAGGTAGGGCTCGCCGGAAAGGCGCACTTGGCCGTCGTGCACTTTCGCGGAGAAAATATAAGCGCGGTCGATCAGATCAAGATCAGCGTCCGGGTTGTATTCGGTGATCTTGTCGATGATGTCGTTGATCCGGATCATATTATACCGCTGTCTTGAGTAGATTCATTCTTCGGTGGTCCCGCTTCGTCGAGTATAATATACATCCGAAAAAAAGTTTGTGGCGTTTGTTGTGTTTATTGGGTTCGTTGGGCTTTTACAGCGGGTTGATTGATCGATCAACGCAGCCCGCACAACAAACTTTGCCGACCCGGCCAACCCTAATACGCTTTGGCGAACACCACCCGCTTGGCGCTGGGTTGGCCGCAGCAGATGCAGCCGCCCGGCTCCTGGTCTGTATCGAACGGCATACAGCGGATGGTGACCGTCAGGTCCTCCTTGATCCGGGCTTCACAGTCGCTGCCGCCGCACCAGTGGGCGAGGGCGAAACCGCCGTGGATTTCCGGTTTTTCTTTGTCGCGGGGGGTGAAAAAGGCGTAAAAGTCGCCCTTGTCATCGATGGGCCGCGAGTTGGCCTCGCGGAAAGCGGTGGCGCGGGCCAGAAGGTTGGTCTGCACGGCGTCCAGTATTTGCCCCACTTCGGCGATGAACCGGGTGCGCAGCAGAGCGCTTTTCTCTTTGTGGGGCATGTCCCTCCGGGCCACGAAGACCGCATCGTTGGCGATATCACGGGGCCCGATTTCCACGCGCAAAGGAACGCCCCGTTTGATCCAGTCCCAGTTGCGGGCGCCGCCGATTTCCCGGCCGTCGACCTCCACGCGCAGGGGCCGCCCTCCGTATATCACCTCCCGCAGGGCGGTGGCCAGTGCGTCGGTGTAGGCCATCACCCGGCTGCGATCCTCCGCTTTGTGGGCAATGGGCAGCAATACGACCTGGGCCGGGGCGACGCGCGGTGGCAGGACCAAGCCGTCGTCGTCGCCGTGGGTCATGATCACCCCGCCGATCAGGCGGGTGGAGGCGCCCCACGAGGTGGTCCAGGCAAAAGAATCGGTTTCCTCGGCGGTTTGGAAGCGGATGTTGGAGGCCTTGGCGAAATTCTGGCCCAGGAAATGGGAGGTGCCGGCCTGCAGTGCCTTGCGGTCCTGCATCATGGCTTCGATGCACTGGGTGTCCACAGCGCCCGGAAACCGTTCGGCGGCGCTCTTGCTGCCCTTGATCACCGGAATCGCCAGGAACGATTCGGCCAGGCGGGCATAAATGTCCAGCATCATGGACGTGCGCGCTTCGGCCTCCTGGGCGCTGGCGTGGGCCGTATGCCCCTCCTGCCAGAGAAACTCGCTAGTGCGCAGGAAGATCCGGGTGCGCAGTTCCCAGCGGACCACATTGGCCCATTGATTGATCAGCATCGGCAGGTCGCGGTAACTGGAGATCCATTTGGAAAAGGCGTCGCCGATGATGGTCTCCGAGGTGGGGCGCACCACCAGGGGTTCGGCCAGCCGCCCACCGGGTATCAGTCTGCCATCGGGTCCTTTCTCCAGACGATGGTGGGTCACCACGGCGCACTCCTTGGCGAACCCTTCCACGTGTTCAGCCTCTTTTTCGAGGAAGCTCAGGGGGATGAACAGGGGGAAGTAGGCGTTCTTGACCCCCGTGGCTTTGAACATGTCATCCAATTCGCGTTGGATGTTCTCCCACAGCGCATAACCCCACGGCTTGATCACCATGCAGCCGCGAACCGGCGAGCGTTCGGCCATATCGGAGGCCTTGACCACTTGTTGATACCATTCAGGGTAATCCGCTTCCCGGGTGGGAGTGATAGCCGTTTTGATTTTTGCAGTCATTGATTTCAACTTTCGTTTGACATTTTCAGCGACTATGCTCTTTTTCCCACTGGGCCACTTCCGCCAAAAGGACTTGCGCCAGCTGCGCCTGGGGCACCTTGCGGACCACTTTTCCCTTCTTGAACAGTATCCCCAATCCCTGGCCACCGGCGATGCCGATGTCCGCTTCCCGGGCTTCCCCGGGTCCGTTGACCACACATCCCATGATGGCCAGCTTAATGGGGGCGGTGTGGGTCAGCAAGGCTTTTTCCACCTGTTCTACGACCCCGATCAAGTCGATGCTGCATCGGCCGCAGGTAGGGCAGGAGATGATTTCCGGACCTCGCTGTCGGATTTGCAGGGCTTTGAGGATCTCGAAACCGACCCGCACCTCCTCGGCGCAGTCGCGGGTCAGCGACACCCGCAGGGTGTCCCCGATGCCCTCGGACAGCAGCATGCCGATGCCCAAAGCCGATTTGACCACCCCCGCATAGAGCGATCCGGCCTCGGTGATGCCCAGGTGCAAGGGGTAGTCGGTGCGCTCGGCCAGCAAGCGGTAAGCCGCCACCGTCCGCGGCACATCCGACGCCTTGATGGAAATTTTGATCTGGTCGAACCCGGCATCTTCCAGCATCGCGACATGGCGCATGGCGCTTTCCACCATGGCCGGGGCCGTGGCGCCATTATAAGTTTTCAGCAGATCTTTTTCAAGGGAGCCGCTGTTGACCCCGATGCGGATGGGCAGCCCCAGATCCCGGGCACAATCCACCACTTTTTGCACCTTGGCCCGCCCGCCGATGTTGCCCGGATTGATGCGCAGCCCGTCTGCGCCATGGCGCGCCGCCGCAATGGCCAACCGATGATCGAAATGGATATCGGCGATCAGAGGGATCCGGATTTGAGCCTTGATGGCCGTAATGGCCGTGGCCGCTTCCATGTCCGGCACCGCCACCCGCACCAGTTCGCATCCGGCTGCCTCCAGGCGTTGGATCTGGGCCACGGTGGCCGTCACATCACCGGTGGGCGTGTGGGTCATGGACTGCACCGTAATCGGCGCACCACCGCCCACGGGCACATTGCCCACCTGAATGCGTCGGGTTTTACGGCGTGCGATGTCGGCTGTCATTAGAGCTGGTTATACTGGAATGTGCGAATAAATACAAACGCATTTAGAACAGGTTCCAGGCGTTAAGTTCGTCATTTGACATTCATTTTTCAGCCACACTTGGTATACCCACAATGATGGCAGGTCTGGCATCCCTCCTGGTAGGTGGCCGTCTGGCCGCATTCCGGGCAGGTATCGCCCAGCAGGCTGTTGCCTCGGGTTGTGGGCGCGGCACGTTTGCCTTTGGGGTAGCGGCGTTCGAGCACGCGGGCGATGGCGTCGGGAATGGAGAGGACCAGACCGTCTTCCTGGAAGATGGGGTATTCTCCACCGATGCCTTTGAGTTGGTCCACAATCTGTTGGACTTCTACCCCCGAGCGCAAGGCCAGGGAAACCAGTCGGCCGATGGCTTCGGTCTTGGCGGTGGTGGAGCGGCCCGATTTGCCGATGGTGGCGAACACCTCGAAGGGGCGGTTGTCCAGTTCGGTGACGGTGACATAGAGGTGGCCGTAGCCGGTGCGAATCTTGGTGGTGAACCCTTCCAGTGTTTCGGGCCGCTGGCGCACGGGAGTCAGGTGGGCGGCGGGCTGTCCGTTGGCCGTGGCGCCTGTGGAGAGCACTTGATGTTCCTTGCTGCCATCCCTGTATATGGTGACCCCTTTGCAGCCGAGTTGGTAGGCCATGTCGTAGATGCGGCGCACCTCTTCCACCGATGCCTCCCGGGGCAGGTTGACGGTTTTGGAAACGGCATTGTCGGTAAATTTCTGAAAGGCGGCCTGCATGCGCACATGCCACTCGGGGGAGATGTCATGGGCGGTGACGAAGACCCGTTTGACATCCTCGGGAATCCCCCCCATGTGTTGGATGGAACCCTGGCGGGCGATCTCTTCCATCAATGTTTGGGAATAAAACCCCCGGTCCCGGGCCACCGCTTCGAAGACCGGGTTGACCTCCAGCAGGCGGTCGTTGTCCATAACATTGCGCACGAAGCTCAGGGCGAACAGGGGTTCGATGCCGCTGGAGCAGTTGGCGATGATGCTCAGCGTGCCGGTGGGCGCGATGGTGGTCAGGGTGGCGTTGCGTTGGGCGGGCCGGTCCAGATCTTTGAATATGCTGCGATGGTAGTTGGCAAAGGGCCCCCGCTGGGCGGCCAGATCCTGGGAAGCGCGCAAAGCTTCGGCCTGGATGAAACCCATGATCGATTCCGCCACCGCCAGCGCCGCCTCGGAGCTGTAAGGGATCTGGAGTTTGAACAACAGGTCGGCAAACCCCATCACGCCCAGGCCCACCTTGCGGTTGCCCTTGACCAGGGCTTCGATTGCGGCCAGGGGGTATTTGGACATGTCGATGGTGTTGTCCAGGAAGTGTACCGCGGACCGTATGATCCGGCGCAGTGTCTCGAAGTCGACGGCCGGTTTGTCGTCTTCGACGGCCACACAGCGCGCCAGGTTGATGGAGCCCAGGTTGCAGGCCTCCATGGGCAGCAGGGGTTGCTCACCGCATGGGTTGGTGCTTTCGATCTCGCCTATGGCCGGCGTGGGGTTGTCCTGGTTGATGCGATCGAGGAACAAGATCCCCGGATCCCCGTTTTTCCAGGCTTGCCGCACCAGGGCATGGTAGACCTCGGCCGCGTTCAGAGCGGCGGTTTTGTTGCGGGTGGCTGGATCGATCAGGTCATACATGGCCCCCTGGGCCGCTGCTTCCATGAAGGCGTCGGTCACCCCGACGGAGATGTTGAAATTGTTCAGTTCGCCATTGTGTTGTTTGCAGAAAATGAATTCCAGAATATCCGGATGGTCCACCCGCAATATGGCCATGTTGGCTCCTCTGCGGGTGCCGCCCTGTTTGACCTGCTCGGTGGCGGTGTTGAAGATCTTCATAAACGAGACCGGACCGGAGGCGATGCCGCCGGTGGTCCCCACCATGGAGTTTTTAGGTCTGAGACGGGAGAAGGAGAACCCGGTGCCGCCGCCCGATTTGTGGATGATGGCGGCATTTTTCAATGTCTCGAAGATAGCCTCCATGCTGTCCTCGACGGGCAGTACAAAGCAAGCGGCCAGTTGCCCCAATCGCCGGCCTGCATTCATCAGGGTGGGAGAGTTGGGCAGAAAGGCCAGGTCGGTCATCAGCGCCAGGAAAGCCTCTTCGGTGGCCCGGGTATCGGCGGCGGGCTCATAATTGCGTTCCGCCTGGGCGATGTGGTGGGCCACCCGCTGGAACATCTGCAAGGGGGTTTCCAGCAGCTGTCCTGCGCCATCTTTGCGCAGGTAGCGCCGTTCCAGCACTGTGCGCGCATTGGCGGTGATGTCCAGCCCGTTGGGCACAAACAGGGATTTGTCCAGCGCCAACTGGACCCGCTGGGTCACCCCGCACTCCTCCAGGATGGCCTTGAGCACGGTATCCACAATGGTGGGTGTGATGCGCTCGACCTTGAGTTTGTCGATGGCCTCGCGCACCAGTCGGCTGATGGACTGGGCCCGTTCCGGTTCCATGGGGTGCTGCTGCATCAGAAGGACTGTGAAACGTTCGTCGTTCCAGCGATAGGAGGTCAAGTCAATGACACCTTCCCGGGTCTCGATGGTTTTGGCTCTGTGATCCACGTGGGGCGCTCCTTGTTGGCCATCGGGTGCAAAAACAAATACCCCTGCCGCGGGCTTGGATGTTCTCCCCGGACTGGGATTTCCAGTGACGTATGAATTACCCTTATCTATTACCCACAATATATTGTATGTCAATAGAGACAATGATCTATATGTTGCAATTTTTGCATTGACAGTGCGCACCGACTGATGTAATGAATGAACCATTGGCTTGGTTCCGCCGACACTGCAATGATTTTACATTCCCAGTAACTGTCCGGCTCAACTGTGACGGTGCCTTGCACATGCATAACGCCTTGGTGCCGTTAGGGCCTCCGTTTCAATCTGTTTACCCCTTACCCCGCAAAGGAGCCCCATGGTGTTCGAGCAAATCAAAAAACGTGATGGACGGGTCGTCGAGTTCGATTCCACCAAAATCACCACCGCCCTTGACAAGGCCGGGCAGGCCTCAGGCGAATTCGGCGAACGCGAAGCGCGCAAGCTCACCCTGCGCGTCCTGACGCTGGCCCATGAGATGCGTTTGGGATCGATGCCGGAAGTGGAGGAGATCCAGGATATCGTTGAACACGTTCTGCTCGATTCGCCCTACCACGCCACCGCCAAGGCCTATATCCTCTACCGCGAACAACATGCCCAGATCCGCAGCATCGCGACCAAAGCCAACGTGGACCTCGTTGATCACTACATCCAGCGCCTTGATTGGAAAATCAAGGAGAACAGCAATATGTGCTATTCGCTGCAGGGGCTCAACAATTACATCTCCTCGGATGTGACTTCCGAATACTGGCTGAACAAAATCTATCCGCCCGCGATTCGCCAGGCCCACAAGGCAGGGGATCTGCATATTCACGACTTGAGCCTGCTGTCGGTTTACTGCGTGGGATGGGACCTGCAGGACCTGCTCAGAAACGGCTTCAAAGGGGTCGAAGGCAAGGTTGAAAGTGCCCCTCCCAAGCATCTGCGTTCGGCCCTGGGACAGATCGTGAACTTCTTCTACACCCTCCAAGGGGAGGCGGCCGGGGCCCAGGCCCTGTCCAATTTCGACACCCTGCTGGCCCCCTTCGTGCGCTATGACGAGTTGACTTACGAAAAGGTCAAACAGGCTGTGCAGGAGTTCATCTTCAATATCAATATCCCCACCCGGGTGGGCTTCCAGACCCCATTCACCAATATCACCATGGACCTGTGCGTACCGTCGATCCTCAAAGACCACCCGGTGATCGTGGGGGGTAAAGAACTGGAGGCCACCTACGCCGAGTTCCAGCCGGAAATGGATCTGCTCAACCGCGCCTTTGCCGATGTGATGATGGCCGGTGATGCCAAGGGCCGGGTCTTTACTTTTCCCATTCCGACCTACAACATCACGCCGGATTTCGATTGGGACAATCCCAATCTTGATCTGGTGTGGCAGATGACCGCCAAATATGGCATTCCCTATTTTTCCAACTTTGTCAACTCCGACATGTCCCCCGAGGACGCCCGCTCCATGTGCTGCCGCTTGCGCCTGGACAACCGCGAGCTGCTCAAGCGCGGCGGCGGGCTTTTCGGCGCCAACCCCCTGACCGGTTCCATCGGCGTGGTGACCCTCAACCTGCCCCGCATCGGCTTCCAGGCTAAAGGAGAAAAGGAGTTCTTCCAGATTCTGGAAGACCGTGTGCAGTTGGCCGTGGAAAGCCTTGTGATCAAGCGCAAGGTGTTGGAAAAGTTTACCGAGCGCAACCTCTATCCCTATTCCCGCTTCTACCTGCGGGAGATCAAACAGGGCAGCGACCTGTACTGGAAGAACCACTTTTCCACCATCGGCATCATCGGAATGAACGAGGCCGGTCTCAATTTCATCGGTAAAGATATCGGCACCATGGAGGGTCAGGCCTTCGCTCTCAGGGTGATGGACGCCCTGCGTGCCATGCTCGCCCGGTATCAGGATGAAACCGGTGACATCTTCAACCTCGAAGCCACGCCGGCCGAGGGGACCTCCTATCGCCTGGCCTTGTTGGACAAGCGCCACCACGCGCAAATCATCTGCTCCAATGAAGCGGAATTCAGGAAAGGCGCCGCACCCTACTACACCAACTCGACCCAACTGCCGGTCAACTATACCGACGACCTCTACCAGACACTGCAATTGCAAGACAAGCTTCAGTCCAAATATACGGGTGGGACGGTGCTGCACGTGTTCCTGGGCGAACAACTCGGCGATATCGAGGCGGTCAAGGCTCTGGTGCGCAAAATCGCCGGCAACTACCACCTGCCTTACTTCACCCTGACGCCGACCTTCAGCATTTGCCCGTCCCATGGCTACCTTCGCGGTGAGCAGTCGCGCTGTGCGCACTGCAATCAGGAAACCGAAGTGTACTCCCGGGTCGTAGGGTACCTGCGCCCTGTCAAACAGTGGAACGACGGCAAGCAGGCGGAATATGCCCTGCGGAAAACATTCCGGGTGGCATCCATCGATCCGGAATTGACGACAACCGTGGTGGCGCGTAAAAACAAGGTGGAAAGCACAGCGGCGATTATGGGTGATGGCATTCCATCCGAACAACCAGTGCCCATGGCCGCCCGGGCTGAATCGGGCTACCGCTAAGGCGTCTTGCCGGGAAGGCTGAATCGCAAAATCCGCAACCGTTCCGGGTGTTGGAATGAAGCAATACCAGAGCACCGTATCCGCGATCCCTTAGTGTACGCGTGAAAATAACTTCGCATTTCAGGCGAGTCCTGATTCAAGCGAATCCATCGGGTTGTAAATGCGGATCGGCAAACGATTGCGGAAAATGTCCCCTTCACCAAGCAGCACCATAATCCTGGCAGGTTTGCAGAAGAACTCGCTGATTGACTTCCCGGGCCGGGTCAGCTGCGTGGCCTTTGTCACCGGCTGCAATTTCGCCTGCCCCTATTGCCACAACCCGATGCTGGCCAGAGGCGCCTATCCCCAGCGGATTACGGTCCCTCAGTTGCTGGATTTCCTCCTGCCCCGCCGCAAGCTGATCGATGGGGTGGTGATTTCCGGCGGCGAGCCCACTCTGCACCCGGGTCTGCCGGATCTGTGCCGGGCGATTCGTAATGCCGGTATGGCCGTCAAACTCGATACCAACGGCAGTCGACCCGCCGTGCTGGACCGTTTGATCCACCTGGGGCTTGTCGACTTCGTGGCCATGGACATCAAAACCGCGCCGGCAAGCTACGGGC
>JAGTVD010000358.1 GCA_018224505.1 Desulfatitalea sp.
CGCCGCGCCATCTCTTTGGGGCACATGCAATCACCCTGCGTTGCCACCCAGCAATCTTGACAACCGACATCATTCGTCTTATTTATCTTGACTAAATATAATCATGTGGAGTGGCGCGAGGGAACTGGCCTGACGACCGCCCGGCAACCTGACCATCAAGGTGCCAAATCCAGCCCGCAAGGGAACACATGAGGTCTTGGAAGACAAGATGGCGTCGACGACCTCTCCAATGCGAGAGGTTTTTTTATGGTCTGCACAACAGGAGGGTAACCTATGGATGATGGATATAAAGGGTTCGCAACGATGGCCATTCATGGCGGACATACGCCGGACAGTGATACCCATTCACGGGCCGTGCCGCTTTACCAGACCACCTCTTATACTTTTGAAGACACCACCCATGCCGCCGATCTGTTCGGCTTGCGCAAGTTCGGTAACATTTACACACGGATTATGAATCCCACCACCGATGTGCTGGAAAAGCGCGTTGCGGCCCTGGAAGGCGGTGTGGGGGCATTGGCGGTGGCATCCGGCCAAGCAGCGGAAACCCTGACCATCCTGACATTGGCCAGCGCCGGTGATGAAATCGTGGCTTCCACGGATCTCTATGGCGGTACCGTCAGCCTCTTTACCCACACCCTGCCCAAACTGGGCATCACCGTGCGCTTTGTGGCCCCCGGTGACCTCGATGCCTGGGAGCGTGCCGTTACCGACAAAACCAAGGCGTTTTTCGTCGAAGCCATCGGCAACCCCAAGCTGGACATTTTGGATATCGCCCGCATTGCGGCCATCGGTAAAGCCCATGGCGTACCTCTGGTGGTGGACAATACGGTGACCACGCCCTATCTGCTGCGACCCTTCGAACATGGCGCCGCCATCGTCGTTCATTCGGCCACCAAGTTCATCGGGGGTCACGGCACCACCATCGGTGGCATCATTGTCGATTCGGGGGGGTTCGATTGGGCGGGCTCCGGCCGCTTTGAAAGCTTCGTGGCGCCTGATCCGGCCTACCATGGCCTCAAGTTTGTCGAGGCTTTCGGGAACATGGCGTTCATTTTGCGGGCCCGGGTGCTGGGTTTGCGGGATATGGGGGCGGCTATCAGCCCCTTTAACGCCTGGCTGCTGCTTCAGGGCTTGGAAACGTTGGCGCTGCGCATGGAGCGGCACAGCGAAAACGGCCTGGCCGTAGCCCAGTGGCTCGAGAACCACCCTTGCGTGGCGTGGGTACGCTACCCCGGTCTGCCGTCTTCGCCCACCTATGCTTTTAAAGAGCGCTATCTGGCCAAGGGGCAGGGGGCGCTGGTGGGTTTCGGCATCCAGGGCGGTCGGCAAGCTGCGGTCAAATTCATCGAGAGTTGCAAGCTGTTCAGCCATTTAGCCAATATCGGCGATGCCAAGAGTCTGGTGATCCATCCGGCCTCCACCACCCACGAACAGCTGTCCGAGTCAGAACAAAAGGCAGCCGGCGTGACACCCGACTTCATCCGCCTGAGCGTGGGAATCGAGGAGATCGAAGACATTCTGGCCGACCTGGATCAGGCCCTCCAGCAAGGGGTTCAATGTACCTTGTAGGCCAATAGGAACAAGAAGGCTATGAATCGCAATTCCGTCGGGCAGGTGACGCCCCAGACATTCACTTTCGGCACTGCTGAAGATCCCCTGGTGTTGGAATCGGGCTGTACCCTGGGGCCCGTGGATATCGTCTACGAAACGTATGGCGAGCCCAACGCCGATCGCTCCAATGCCATCCTGATCTGCCACGCCCTTTCGGGGGACCACCATGCGGCGGGTTACCACGATCCCCATGACCGACGATCGGGTTGGTGGGACGGTATGATCGGCCCGGGCAAGGGATTCGACACCAATACGTATTGGGTCATTTGCGCCAATATCATCGGCGGCTGCAAAGGTTCGACAGGCCCCGTGAGCATCAATCCGGCAATTGGGGAGCCCTATCGGCTCACTTTTCCTGTTGTCACCATCGGTGATATGGTGGCCGCCCAAAAGCGGTTGATCGACCATTTGCAGATTCAACAACTTTACAGTATCGCCGGGGGCTCCATGGGCGGCTTCCAGGTGCTTGAATGGACCTTGCGTTATCCGGAGATGGTGCGCTCGGCGATCTGTATCGCCTCGGCGGCGCGCCTGTCAGCCCAGGCCATTGCCTTCAACACCGTGGGCCGCAGCGCCATCACGCGTGATCCGGAATGGAAGGGGGGGCAATACGACGCCAAGGGGCCGGAACAAGGACTGGCCACAGCGCGCATGGTCGGCCACATCACCTATCTGTCGGAGGTCCTGCTCGATGCCAAGTTCGGTCGCCGTTTGCAGTCCGCCGACCGGTTTTGCTACAATTTCACCAATGAGTTCGCCATCGAAAGCTATCTGAACTACAAAGGCAGTGCTTTTACCCAGCGCTTCGATGCCAACAGTTATCTGTACATTACCAAGGCCATGGACTATTTCGACATCAGCCGCGCCTACGGCCCGCTCAAAGAGGCCTTTGCCCGGGTGGCGGCGCGCTACCTGTTTGTCTCCTACAGCAGTGACTGGCTCTTTCTCACCAGCCAGACCAAGGAGATGGTCCGGGCCATGCTTTGCAACAGCAAGCCGGTATCGTTCATCGAGATCGACTCCCCCTATGGACACGATGCCTTTCTCGTGGAAGAAGAGAAACTGACCCGTATCATTGCCGGTTTTCTGGAGGGGGTGGCGAAATGAATGCCCAGTATGTGGACCGGCTCAGCCGGACCGATCGCGATGTAATCCTGACCCTGGTTCCCGAAGGGGGCCGTGTGTTGGATCTGGGGTGCGGCGACTGCGGGTTGCTGGCCGAGCTGGTCGCCAAACGCAAGGTGCGGGGTACCGGCGTGGATATCAACGGCGAGCAGCTGGTCAACGGCCTGGCCCACGGCATCAATGTTTACCAGGGGAACCTGGATGAGGGGTTGGCCGACTTTCCCGACGGCGCCTACGACTTTGTCATTTTGAATCAGACCTTGCAGGTGGTTAAAAACCCGCTTCTCGTACTCAACGAAATGCTGCGCATCGGGCATTATGGTATTGTGGGGTTTCCCAACTTCGCCCAGTGGCAGTTGCGCCGCGGCCTGTTCTTCGGCGGCCGGGCGCCCAAATCCGCTGCCCTGCCTTTTGAGTGGTACGACACGCCCAATATTCGGGTGCTGTCCATTCGGGATTTTTTCGACTACTGCCGCCATCAGCGGATCGGGGTGGTTCAGGAACGATACCTGATGGCCGGGCGCTGGGTGCGGCGATCGCCCGGGATGGCGTTGACCAACCTGCTGGCTCACATCGGCCTGTTTGTGATCACCCGCCAATCTTGAATCCCATGGCCCTCACATATGCCGAGCTGGCGATGGTGTTTCGGCAGCGGTACGACCGTGGTGGTTATCATGCCGCGGCCTTCTACCGCGCTTTTTTTGCGGGTGGGCCGGACCATTGGAAAGCGCTGCCGGCCTTTACCGCTTCACCGCGCCTGGCGCAGTCCGTGGCGGCCGATCTGCGCCATCGGCCACTCACCTGCCTACGCCGGGAGGAGCAGGAAGGGGCGATCAAACTGGTATTCGCCTTGGCCGACGGGATGAGTGTGGAGACGGTGGTGATTCCCATGGCCCATCATACCACCGTGTGCATTTCCTGCCAGGTGGGCTGTCGAATGGGGTGCGGCTTCTGCGAGACGGGCCAGATGGGGTTGCTCCGCCATTTGACGCCTGATGAGATGGTCGGGCAATTGCATGCCGTCAAAGTAGGTCTGGGAATGGATGTGCGCAACGTGGTTTTCATGGGGATGGGCGAGCCACTGGATAATTTCGATAACGTGATTCAGGCCATACGGGTCCTTTCCGACCAGCGCGGCCTGAACGTCGCGCTGCGGCGGATCACCCTCTCCACAGCGGGGGTGGTACCGGGAATTCAACGGTTGACAGCCCTGGGTTGGCCGCAACTGAAGCTGGCCGTCAGCCTCAATGCGGCCGAGGAGACCCTGCGCAGCACCTTGATGCCCATCAACCGGCGCTATGGCCTGTCGTCGCTAAAAGCAGCTCTGGCGGGTTATCCCCTGGCCCGGGGCAATGTGTTGCTGGTGGAGTATGTGCTCATGCGGGGGATCAACGACCAGGAGGCCCATGCGGATCAGGTGGCTGCTTTCCTGGACGGGTTGTCGGCCCGGCTCAATTTGATTCCCTATAATCCCCGATATCGCTCGCCCTATCAAGCGCCCACCGAAACCGATATCCATCGTTTTCAGCAAGCGCTCATCCACCGGAACGTGTTCGTGCGTCTGCGTTCGTCCAAGGGGGCCGGTATGCGGGCGGCGTGCGGTCAGTTGGGAGTGGCTTGCAATTCCCGACGACGCGACTAGTGGTCGCGGGCATAAATACAGCGGCGCTTCGACATGCCCATTGGACGCGTCGGCCACGTGAAGTTTTCTTCGACTTGGTGTTCCGTCTCCAGATCTCAGCCGTCGTTCAAACCCAGCAGCTTCGCGGCATTGTCATGACAAATGTTGCGGATTTGACTGTCCGTCAGGCCGGCACGGGCCATTTCTTCCAGGTAACGCCGGGGCTGGAGCAAAGGGTAATCGGTACCGAACAGAATTTTGTCCAGTCCGGCCAGGGTGATGGCCATCGGATAGATGTCCGGGCGATAGAGAAACGGTGAAGCGGCTGTATCGAACCACACACGCGCCAGGACTTGGGCAACCTCTTTTTTGAGCAGGTTGTACATAAAGATGCCACCACCCCAGTGGGCCAGAACCAGATCGTTGTCAGGGTAGCGTTTCACGAGGGCATAGATTTGAGCCAGGGTGTTGCTGGTTTTACCCGCATAGGGGTGACCGACGGGTTCGTTGGTGTGAATCATCACCGGGCATTGAAATTTGCGGGCCAGCGCCATGATGTCGTCCATATCACCCAAACATGTGCTGTCCATAGCGGAACAATAGAAGGCTAATTCACCCACGCCGGCGAGACCGGCTTCCAGGCATCGGGCGACCTCTCGAGCAGCCCGGGGATGTGCGGGATCCACACAACAGAACCCGATCAGCCGATCCGGATGACGGGCCATCGCTTCAAGAATGTAGTCGTTATGTCGTTGCGTGGTTTCC
>JAGTVD010000359.1 GCA_018224505.1 Desulfatitalea sp.
GTCCATGGCCGCCGCCAGCAGCAGCAGAATCGCCACGGCCCAGGCCGCCGTTGACCAACCCGGGTCGCGGGCGGCGGCCAGGCTGGCCGGCAGCAGGAGCACCGCCGTGATCACGATCAATTTGAGGCGCGGGACCATCATCGGGGAACGGTCACTTCCTGCAGAATCTGTTCGATCACTTCCTCGATGGCCAACCCTTCGATCTCGTACTCGGGACGCAGCAGGATTCGGTGGCCCAGTACCGGTACGGCCAATCCCTTGATGTCGTCGGGCGTTACGAAGTCCCGGCCGGCCAGGGCTGCCGCTGCCCGGCTGCCCAGCAGCAGGGCCTGGGTCGCCCGCGGGCCGGCACCCACCAGCACGCCCGGATGGCGGCGGGTCTGGCGCACGATATCCACAATGTAGCCGATCAACTCCTCCTTGACACGGATTGCGGCCAGTTGGCGGCGCAGGTCGGTCAGCACCTCGGGCGTGATCACGGGGCGCACGGCACCGCTTTTGAGCACCGCTTCGGGGGCATTGTCGCCCAGCATGCGTTGGGCCAGATTCAGCTCCTCGTCCCGATCGGGGTGGGTCATGGGGATTTTGAGCATGAAGCGGTCCAGCTGGGCTTCGGGCAGCGGGTAGGTGCCCTGGTGTTCGATGGGGTTCTGGGTGGCGAACACCGTGAAGTTGTCGGGCAGCGGCTGGGTCCGCCGGTCGATGCTCACCACCCGCTCCTGCATGGCCTGGAGCAGGGCCGACTGGGTCTTGGCCGGCGCGCGGTTGATCTCATCGGCCAGCAGAAAGGTGGTGAAAATGGGGCCCTTGACCAGGGCGAAGCTGTTTTTCTGCATACTGAAGACATGGGTGCCGATGATGTCCGCCGGCATCAGGTCGGGGGTGAACTGGATGCGGCCGAATTCGCAGCCCAGCACGTGGGCCATGGTGCGCACCAGCAAGGTCTTGGCCACGCCGGGAACCCCCTCGATCAGAGCATGGTGGTTGGTGAAGATGGCGATCAAGGCGCTTTCGATCACCTTCTCCTGGCCGATGATCACCTTGGCAATTTCCTGTTTGGCGGTGGCCAGCACATCGGCCAACACGGCGTTGGTGGCAGTCATAAGTGGATTCCTTGTTTGAGAAGTTGGCAAATTTGACGATAGAGGGCGACTGGATCTTTGCGGCGCGTCTCGGCGCCGGTGCCTTCAAGCAGGGATGCCACTTTGACCACCTGTGCGTCCGGCACGCGGTGGACGGCCGCGCTGGTGCGCCAGGCCCCATGGCAGACCGCCATCAGGTCACTGGTGGGGATGTGGTGCTGCATCAGGGCGATCCAGCCGTCATTTGCGCGTTGGCCGATGGCGGGCGGATTGGTGTCGTCCGCCACCGCGGCTGATTCGGGGACCAGGGCCGAGGCTTGGCGCCACATCACCAGGATCACCAGCAGCAATAGTGTGGCCACCACACCCTGGAGACGGTATTTGCGTAGAAGGCTGGCGATGCCCGGCTGCTTGACGAGGCCGAGGTGAAACTCATCCACGATCAGGGCGTTGGGCAGCTTGAGCCACCATGCCAGGAGCGTTGGCGTGCGGTGTTCACGCAGCGCTTCGTTGCTGAGCAGGTAGCTGTCGGTGGCCATCACCACCGATCCCCGGCCCCAGGCGCGCTGCACCACCGCCGGCTGGCCCTGCCAATGGTAAACCACCTCCCATTCCGGCGCATGCAGCGTGAAAAATTGGGGGGCGCGCCAGGGAATGCGGCCTGGCAGGGCAAAAGGCGCGGCACCGTCACGCACGGCGAAATCGTCCAGGTCGCTGGCGGTCGCCCGTTCCAGCGCCAGACCGAGGTGGTCCAAAAGGTGGGTCCAACCGGTGGCTTGCGCCTTGGCCGCCATGTCGGGGGGCGCGTCGGCCGCCTCATCTTCCTGGAGCGCTGCGTCCACATCATCCGGGTCCGCTTCGCCAGTCTCACCGTTCGGGGACGTCGGGGCGGCCCGGAGCGCAGTTTTGGGGGCAATAAAGGTGACGACCAGCCGTCCGCCTTCAGCGGATATCCGTTCGAGCAGACGCGGCCATGCGTCGGCCTCTAGAAATCGGTCCCGACCGGTTAGGCCGACGACCAGGAAGGTGGTGTCGGCTGGGACCGATAGGTGATCCAGCGAACGGAAATGGCGCCGTACATCGCCCTGCGCCATGCCCTGGACGCTTTCAAACAGCACCTGGGTTCCCAGCGGGTCGCCCCGCAGGGAGGAGTAGGGCGGGTAGAGGTCCCCGGCCTGGAAGCGGAGCCAGAAGAGCCACCCCACCCCCAAAATGAAAAGGACGCTGCAGAACGCCAGAAGGCCCAGCGCTTTACGCGGTCGGTTGAACAAGAGCGGCGATCCTTTCCTGGTCGGTGATGAAGTCGGACAGTTGGGTTTCGGCCACCGGGTGCATGCCGTACCAGGCCCGTTCAAAGGCGGTCATGCAGCGGGTGAAGCACGCCAGCAGTTCGGGTTCGGCGTGGGCGCGGCGGACCAGTTCGTCGCGATAGTCGCGGTTGGATTTGAAGCGCGCAATGGCCACGTGGCCGGAATCGCCCAGTTGGGCCAGCATGGACAGGTAGAGCGCCCGCAGAGCGGCGCGCAGATCGTTGCGCGCCATCAATTGCCGGGCCAGCATATGCCAGCGGTCACTGGGCAGATCGCCGGCCGTGAGGGTTTCGTCGTGGATGTCCACCCGGGGCTCAAGGAGGGCCGCCGCCGTGTGGTCCGCCGGCCGTCGGGTCATCCACCAGCGCCGCATGCCTAACAGCAACAGCACGAGCAACAGCGCACCGGTCAGGTAGAAGAGCAGCCGGATCAGCGGCCGCCAATCCCGTCCGCCGCCGGTGCGCTGTTCGGGTTGCGGGAAGCGCCGGCCGAGCCAGTCGGCAATCGCCTCCATCCAGCGATCCACCGCCGCCAGCCCTTCTGCAATGGGGTCCGCCAGCCACCGGAAGGCGCGTGCGATCCACCCCTGTGGGTCTTCGTCCGCCGCGGCCGCCGGTTTTTCCCGCGGTAGCCGCCAGGCGAAGCGACGCTCCTGAAGCACCCGATCGATGGTTTCGTCCAGTTGGCGGGCATAAGCCTCCTGTGCGGCTCCGGCCGTCGGGCCATCGGCAGCCGCCCCTGCCTGCGGTAGCGAAACCGCTACCGCCATTGCCCCCCACAGCACCAGCAGGGCAGTGGTCTTGAGAAACGGTTTGATGGCGGCATGCAGGTCTGCCCCGCTGTTGAGGGCGCTAGTATGGAAACAGCGCAGCGTATAAGCTGCCTTGATCAGCGGATCGATGCAGGCATAGGTCAGGGCGCAGACGGCGGTCAGGAAGGTGGTGTTGGTCATGGCCCGAAGCCCGCTGATGGTAAAAGGGGTTTCGATGTCCAGCAGCCATTTGCCAAGATAGGGCAGCAGCATGAGGGCCATGATCAGATTCAGCAGCACCATCAGGCCGAAGACTGAAATTAGCGTCAGCAGCAGATGGTTCTGGCCCGGCCAGGGCACGGCCTGCTGCCATGCCTCCCCGGTAAGGGCCTTCACCGGGCGGGTGCCGGGTGCATCCAGGACGGTCAGGTTTTGATAAAAGGCATAGACCCAGGCCATGGGCAGGACGATCAAGGCGGCGATGGGCAGCACCACCAATCCTGTGGCCTGCACGGCGGCCTGGCGCAGGGCGGTGCGCCAACATCGCTGCCAGGGCCAGGGTTCGGGGGCACTGTCATGCAACGCGGACCACAGGCGCCGGCAGAATCGCACCTGCCACACCTTCATCCAGATGAACAGCAGGGCCATCCCGCCCGCGGCCGGGGCGAGATAGTGATCGGCGTACGGGTTGCGGCTCATGTCGGCCCAAAAGAAGAGCAAGCCCAGGAGGAAGGGCAGGGTGCCGATATAGTATTCGGCCAGCCCGGCCGCGCCTGTTTGCCGCAGCAGACGCACGGCGGCCTCCGTCAGGTCCAGGGCGCCCGGTGCTGTCCGGCCTTGTCGGGTTGTCATGGGGCATTCCACCAATCGGTCCGCCAGATGGCGCCTTCATGAAACTCGTGGGGAATGGCCAGCAGCATCCAACCGAGGAGATAAAAGAGGGCCCAAATCATTACCAATCCGCTGCCCCCTTGCACCCATGGCATCAGCAGCTCCCGCCAGCGGCCGGCGTGAACAGTGGTTGCAGCGGTTTCCCGGGCCAGGCAGGCGCTGCACAACATGCGGTCATCGTGCTCGGTGACGCATTCACGGCAAAAGAAGCGTTCGCACAGCGGGCACCGCACCACGGCTTCGCGGTGCGGATGGTGATAACAACACTGTTGGCTGAACGAATCCATGATATCCTGTCGACTCAACGGCGGTGCTGCAGGGTCGCGGCGGTCAAGCCCACTGCCCCCAGCGCCACGGCGCTTGCGGCAAACCCCGCCAGCAGCACGGATTGCATCGGCCCCGCGTTCACATGCAGTTCAAGGAACGATTGGAGGATCGACCAGTAATCAAAAGCCGATTCCGGATCACGTACAGAGGCATAGATAAAGAGGCCATAGGCATACAGGCCGTTGAGTGCGACCAGAACCAGGGTCAGCCAGGTGGCGGTGGCGAGCAAGGCGCTTTTGACGGTGCGGTGTTCGCGTACCAGCACCATGATCGCCAATACCAGCGTCGCCATCAGGGACGCCATGCCAAATCCGACGATCCACGATTGCTGCAGCCAAAATACCATCCCGCCGAACAGACCCTGGCAAAGTACCACGGTAAACAGCAGTTGATGCAGCAGGGGCTTGTAGGGTGTGTGGGGCAGCGTCCCCCGGGATGCGGTCGGCGGGGCCACACCGGCCATATAAGCCGGACCGGCTGGCGCACCGCCGCCAGCGGACCGTCGTTGGAAGCGTCCCTGGGCCGCTTCCGCCAGCATTTTGATCCGATCCGCCACTTTATAAGCGCGCCGTTCGCGCACCAGGGTGGTCAGGCGTTCCAATTGAACCGCCGTTTGCAAGTCGCATTCGCAACACGGCCCTTTGATAAGATTGATCAACAGGCAGAGTGCCCAGAGGATGGTAATGGTTTCCAGAACAAAGGCGCTTCCGGCGGTGCGCAGGGCCAGGCCGCCGGTGAGCAGCAATAAAACGCCCCAGAACAGGGTCCATACGTGCTGCAGGGCGTTGCGGCGCACCACCAGGGCCTGGATATCCTTGAAGTAAAAGCGCTTATAGTGTTCCTGCATCAGGCTGCTTTCCACCCACAACAGATGGTCGGGCCCTTCCCAGAGGGATCGGCGGGCAAATGGCGAGAACCATCGGCCCGGAAACTTTTTGTAGGTGGCGGGTTTGCCGGCCATGGCTCATCTCCCGAAGTACATCATCAGCAAAACGATCCAGCCGCCCGCCTGACCGCCCGCCAGGAGCGTTGCCAGGAGGGCCCGCAAGTGGCGTTTGGGCAGGACCGGCGAAGGGGTCCGCCAATGGCGAATCGCAAAATAGATGGCCGCCGGCGCGGTCAGCAAGGTTGGTAATATCATCAACGCCGGCCAAAAGGCCAGGTGCAAGGCGATTTCGTCATAGCGGACATGCCGGTTTTGCAGGGCGGCTATTTTGCGCTTGTCCCTGCCGGACTGGAGGCAGGCCATGCAGATGGTGCGGTCTTCCAGCGATACCTGGCACACTTCGCACAACAGGCGGCCGCAGGCCGCACAGGGCGCCGATGCCGGTTGGCCGGGATGGTAGAAGCATTCCGCCAGGCCGTGGGCCTGCGCAATGCCGGCGCCGCCCGGCGGTGCTTCGTCGCCCCAATAGGCATTGAAAACGTCAACCCGGAGCAGCGAACGGCATTCCGGGCACGGTGCCCTATGACCGGTGTTTACAGCGTCGGCGCCTTGGATCGTGCGGCAGTGGGGACAGGCAATCATGGGCGATCCATGTTCCGATGGTATTTTATTTGCGCACCACGCGGGTGCTGCAGATGCGATCATGAAGGGCCCGTTTTTCACCGTCAAAGGCCACCATCAGGTATCCGAAC
>JAGTVD010000360.1 GCA_018224505.1 Desulfatitalea sp.
TCCTGTCCTGGGTGGGCATGGCCCACTCGATCAAAATCCTGTGGGCCCCCGTGGTGGATCGAATGCCCCTGCCGCTGCTGACGCGTCTGCTCGGCCGCCGCCGGAGCTGGATGTTTCTTGCCCAGGTGATCATTGCCGCCGGGCTGACCGGCATGGCGTTCACGGACCCGCTGCACAACCTCGGGCGGGTGGCCGTTTGGGCCATCATGACGGCATTTGGCTCCGCCACCCAGGATGTGGCCATCGACGCCTTCCGCGTGGAGGCGGCCCCGCGCCACATGCAGGCAGCCATGGCCGCCAGTTATGTGACCGGCTATCGGGTGGCGGTGCTGGCAGCCGGCGCCGGCGCTTTGCATATCGCGTCCGTTGGCACCTGGCAACTGGCTTACGGGACCATGGCCCTGCTCATGGCAGTGGGCATGATCACAACCCTGGTCAGCCGGGAGCCGGAAATACAAACCGAGACCGCCACCGGGGAAATGGAGTCCGCCGTCGATCACTACCTGGCCCATACCCTGGATACGGGTTTTCGCAAACAGGCGGCGGCCTGGCTTATCGGTGCCGTGGTGATGCCTTTGGTAGACTTCTTCCGCCGCTACGGCCTGGCCTCGATTGCCATCCTGGCGTTTGTGGCCACGTTCCGGATCAGCGATATTTTCATGGGCGTGATGGCGAACCCGTTTTATCTCGACCTGGGATTCAGCAAACAGGAAATTGCCAACATTGCCGCTGCCTTCGGATTGGTGATGACCCTCGCCGGGGCCGCCACCGGCGGCATGCTGGTCGCCCGGTACGGTATTGCACCGTTACTGGTTTTCACGGCCTTCATGGCACCGGCGACCAACATCACCTTTTCCTGGCTGGCGGTTATCGGCCCGGAGCGCTATGGCCTGATCATCGCCATCATGGCCGACAATATCACCGGGGGAATGGCCACCGCCGTGTTTATCGCCTATTTGTCCAGCCTGACCAAAACGGCCTTTACCGCCACCCAGTATGCCCTTTTAAGCTCACTGATGACGCTTCCCGGTCAGTTTGCCGGCGGCTTTACCGGCCTTTTAGCCGCAAACGTGGGCTGGGCCCCCTTCTTCCTGATCACCGCCGCCATCGGTCTGCCGGCGATTGTGTTGGTGCTGCTGCTGCTCAGGATTGCCCACCCGGATCACTGAACAGCCCACGGACGGCACACCCCCGAAAGGATGCACCTCCGGCGCTTGCATTTTTGATTATTTTGGAAATCAAGAATCCCAACTGCTTGGCGATCAACCCCAGACGTGATAAGATCCCTCTTTAAACAGGAATTTCATTTCATTCAAAACAGTTTATGATAGGAGAAAAAAATGACCAAGGCAGCTGATTTTACATATTACGGTGGCGGACATCGCGGTACGGAAACCGAATTCGGCCAACAGGCGGAACAATTCGGCATTCGGGAGGTCAACTTCTCATTTGCGGGGCACCAGCCGGCAAGGGAGAAAGGGCTGGTCATTCTTTCGCCCGAAGAGTTGAAGAAGGGCGACATCAGCATGGAGATCGTATCCATTCGCATGAACCGCAAATACTCCGAAATGGATAAGATCCGCAAAGTCATTCAATCCATTTTCCACATGGTCAACAACGGGCTTCAGGTTTTTACCGTGGGCTGGATTCAGCCGGACGATACGGTCAAGGGCGGTACGGGCTGGGCGGCGGAATTGGGCAAACTGTTCAACCGGCCGCTGAGTGTTTTCGATCAGGACCGGAACCGGTGGTACACATGGAAAGACCAAGGATGGGTGGAAGACATGCCCGTCATCGAGCACAAAACCTTCGTGGGTACGGGCACCCGCAATCTGACGGAAGCCGGCAAACAGGCGATCAAGGATCTGTTCAGCCGTTCGTTCAGCGCATAGGCCACACCGCCAATGAAGACTTCCGAGTTAGACTTCTCAGCCTTTGATAACGAAAAATACATTCAGGAACAGACAGCGGAGATCCTGGAAAGGGCCAAGAAATTCGGTGATAAGCTCTACCTCGAATTCGGCGGGAAGCTTCTTTATGATTTCCATGCTGCCCGGGTCCTGCCCGGCTACGATCCCAATATCAAGATGCGGTTGCTGCAAACACTGAAGCACAATGCAGACATCATTCTCTGTATTTATGCCGGGGATATCGAAAGGAAGAAGATAAGAGCCGATTTCGGCATCACCTATGATTCGGAAGCCCTCAAATTGATCGATGATCTAAGATCATGGAACATCGACGTCCTCGGTGTCGCGATCACACGCTACAATGAGCAACCCTCGGCAAAAGCGTTCAAACACCGGTTGGAAAGAAGAAACATCAAGGTCTATACGCACCAGTTTACCAAAGGCTACCCCACGGACATCGATTTGATCGTCAGTGACGAGGGCTATGGCGCCAATGAATTCATTGAAACGGACAAACCGCTGGTGATCGTCACCGGTCCCGGACCGGGCAGCGGAAAATTGGCCACCTGCCTCTCCCAAGTCTATCATGAACACAAAAGAGGCATCCGGGCCGGCTACGCCAAATTCGAAACCTTCCCCATCTGGAACATGCCCATCAAGCACCCGGTGAACATGGCCTACGAAGCCGCCACGGCGGACATCAAGGATTACAACCTGATCGACCCCTTCCATCTCGAAGCCTATGACAAAAAGGCCGTCAACTATAACCGCGATGTGGAGGTTTTCCCGATCCTCAGAAGAATCCTGAAGAAAATCAGCGGCGATCAATCCCTTTACCAATCCCCCACGGACATGGGCGTAAACCGGGTCGGATTCGCCATCACCGACGATGCATCCACCCACGAGGCGTCCAAACAGGAGATTATCCGGAGATACTTCAGATATCGGTGCGAATATGTGATGGGGTTGACCGACAAGGATACCGTGCAGCGGGTCGAGCTTCTGATCAAGGACCTCAACATCAGCCCCGAATACCGGTCAGTGATCAAACCGGCCCATCGGGCGGCCCTGAGCGCACAGCAGGGAAACAGAGGCAACGAGGGCATTTTCTGTGGCGCGGCCATCGAATTGAAGGACGGCACCATCGTGACCGGCAACAACTCGCACCTCTTTCATGCCGCTTCCAGCCTGATTCTCAACTCCATCAAGCACCTGTCGGGTATCCCCCAACAGATCAAACTACTGCCCGAGAGTATCACCGAGTCGGTCAGCAATCTGAAGACCAATATCCTCAATGAAAAAACCCTCAGTCTGGATCTGATCGAAACCCTCATCGCCCTGAGCATCAGCGCGCCCTCGAACCCGGTCGCCAAACTGGCCATGGAAAAGCTGACCGAACTCAAGGGGTGCGAAGTCCACATGACGCATATGCCCACACCAGGCGACGAGGCCGGTTTGAGACGCCTGGGCGTAAACCTGACGACCGATCCAAACTTTTCCTCGAAAGATCTTTTCGTTACCTAAGAAAAATAAGTTTGCATTTCAGGCACCCGGATTTGGGAGGGTTAACCTGTAATGCGCGCAGCAAGGATCACTCGGACACTGCCCCTTGAGGGTCCACTTTCTGCAGGGCGGTCATGGCAGTTGTGACCATCGCGGCCAGGTCCGCGACGTTGCCGGGTATGATGAGGGTGTTGGAAGTTTTGGCTAGTTTGCCGAACTCCTGCACATACTGCTCGGCGACGCGCAGATTGGCCGCTTGGGGCCCTCCGGGCATCTGAAACTGCTTTGCGATCGTGTTGAGCCCCTCGGCCGTGGCCTGGGCAACGGCCAGGATTTCCTGGGCCTGCCCCTCGGCTTCGTTGATGCGCCGCTGCTTTTCGCCTTCGGAGCGCAAAATGGCGTCCTGGCGCTCGCCTTCGGCGCGGTTGATGGTGGACTGCCGATCGCCTTCGGAACGGGCGATGGCGGCACGCTTTTCACGTTCGGCGGTCATTTGCGCCTCCATGGCTTTTTTGACCGACTCCGGCGGCAGGATGTCCTTGACTTCATAGCGCAGCACCTTGACACCCCAAGCCTGGGCCGCCTGATCGATGGACTCAACAACCTGGCTGTTGATGGTTTCGCGTTCCTCGAAGGTTTTGTCCAAATCGATGCGGCCGATGCAGGAGCGCAGGGTGGTTTGGGCCAACTGGGAGGAGGCCATCCGATAATCATTGATGCCGTAGGCTGACAACTTGCTGTCGACGACCTGGAGGTAGATCAGTCCATCGACTTCCACCGTGACGTTATCCTTGGTGATGCAGGTCTGGCTGGGGATGTCGAATACCTCTTCTTTCAGAACATAGCGGTAGGCCACACGATCCAGGAAAGGCACGAGAATATGGAAGCCGGCCCCCAGGGTCCTGCTGTATTTGCCGAGGCGCTCGATGACAAATTCGCTCTTCTGGGGCACGATAACTGCCGTTTTGACTAAAATGACCACGATGAATGCGGCCAGTACAAGTGCAGCGATAAGGGTTGCGTTCATGAAAAGCTCCTTTATGATGGATTGATTTTGCGAACAAAAAAAATCTGGCGGGAATTATCGGCATACTTTATAATTTCAACAGTGTTCCCGGCCTCGATGGTCTCTTCGGCGGTGGCGTACCAGGTGGTGCCCCGGTATTGAATGCGGCCGTGATCGAAGGGTGTGATCGTTTTCAACACCGAAACGTGCTGTCCAGACGGAAAGTCATCGAACCCTGCATCCGGATTGACCGAGGACGCACCGAGGAACACCCGTTGCAGCCATTTTCGCAACAAAAGCAGGGACACAACCGAGGCGGTGATAAAAAGGAGTATTTGCGGGGTGATGCTGATGTCCCACACCAACAGCGCACCTGCGGTGACCCAGCAGCCGATGCCAAAAAACAGCACGATGAAGCCGGGCAGGAAAAGCTCCAAAAAGGCCAGGCCGATGCCCAGCAGAAACCAGATCAACCATGGGGGGATCATTGTGGCTAAGTCCAATGGTCTTGTCCTTTGCGGTGTTCAGTGTGATACGCACCAAGATCATCCACGATGCACGCAGGGTTCTTGTCACCTGCAATGGCCGGTCACACATCCATGGCCATCCGGTGCGGGATGACGGAAAACATCAACACCATTTGCCTCGACATCGGGAGGCATATCGCATAGTTTTGACTCAACATGCAAGCCCGCACGCCGTCTGCACCAGGGTGATTGCGTGTCGCCGCATTGATAAACGCATCGGTGTGGATGGCAAATCAGATTGGGCCTACATGCCTAATTAACCGAGGAAAGCGATGAACGATACCCAAAACGGCACTCTGTCTTCGGCCAACCCGATCCCCTTCCGGCATATCCTGCCGCTGCTTACCGAAGGCGTTGCGGTCCTGACCCTGGGACGGGTGATCTACGCCAACACCGCCTTGTGCGAAATATCGGGCAAAAACCGCGGCGAAATCATCGGGTGCCCGTTTCTGGACCTTGTGGCGGATGCCGACCGTCCGATGGTTGCGGATTATCTGCGTTACCTGGAGATGGCTTCCGCCGACGCCCTCCGCTTTCAACTGCAGCGCCCGACCAGCGCCGGACGCCAGGTGCTGTTGAAGGCATCCAGACTGCAGCTGAGCGGCAATTACGCCGGCACCCAGGGCGTTTGCTGCTGTCTTACCGATGTGACGGTTTTTCAAGACCAAATCGTTGAATTACAGCGCGACAACCGACGCATGCGCAGCCATCTGGATGATACCGAGAGCGTGTTGATGGCGTTCGCGCCCTACGACTGTAACGACATTCTGATGGTCAACCGCTATGTCGAGGCCCTGCTGGGCTGTTCGACCCAGGATATCCTCAGCGGCCGGCGGCACCTGTTTGATTTCGTCCACCCGGACCACCTCTCCCAGGTAGTTGCGTTTTACAAAGGCTTTCCGGATACCCACGAAAGCGCCGAGATGGAGTACCGCATCATCACCGACAACCGAAAAGTTAGATGGGTGCGGGATATGGGCCACACACTGTATGTCGAGCGGGGCCGCGGCATGCCCCGCCGCGTTGACCACACCGTGGTGGATATCACCGACCAGAAGATCAAGGAGCTGGAACTGCAGGAGGAGCGGCGCAAGCTGTCGAGCATTATCAAAAACAGCTCCGAGATGATCTACCGTGTGGACCAGGCCGGGAATTTCCTGGATTTGAATCCGGCCGGAACAAAACTCATCGGCGTTGCCGACGATTGGCACTATCTGAATATCATGGACCTCTACGTCGACCACCGGCAACGGACTTTGCTGTTACGTCAGTTGGAGGAGAAGGGGCATGCCCAGCAATTGGTGAAATGGAAGGTTGCCGACGGCGCCGTGATCGATGTGGTCATCAATGCGGTGGCTGAAAGGAATGTCCAAAGCGACATTTTGACCTACCAGGGTATTGTGCACAATGTCACGCGCACCCTCGAACTGCAGAAAGTGGACACCATCAAGAAGATGGCCGGAGGACTGAGCGATAAAATCAATACCCCGCTCATGACCCTCTCGATCAACATGCAGATGATGCGCGACACCCTGCGATCCGGTGCCAACGACCCCATCACCCTTTTGCAGTACCTGGATGAAATGGAGCAGGCCTACCGCAAAATTGTCGGCCCCATGGCCGTGGTGCGCGACAAGCATTGGGACATAGAAGAGGTGCCCGATGGCAGCGGCGGTACGATTTACGAAATCCACGAGAAAGACCACAACTAACAACTAAGGGCGAGCCCTAAGCTTCAACCGGGACATAGATTTCCACGGTCGTGCCCAATCCCGGTTTGGAATCCACGCCGACCCATCCGTTGTGATTTTTGATGATGCCATAAACCGCCGCCATGCCCAGGCCGCGTCCTTGAAATTTACTGGTATAGAACGGCTCGAAAATGTTCCGCAAGGCTTCCTGGTCCATTCCTCTGCCTGTATCCCGAACCCGCAAACGGAGATATCGGCCCGGCTGCATTCCGGGCATTTGCTTCGCTTGGGCACCATCGATCTCCTTGCTTTCAAGATCGATCTCGATGCGGCCGGCATCCTCAATGGCCTCAACCGCATTCTCGACAATCGCCGAGACCACCATCGCCAGTTGGATGGGATCAACGGTGACTTTGGGCAAATCGGGCGCAAAACGATAAGCGAGACGGATCTCCGGCCCGAGCTGTATTGCAATCTTCGAAATGGCCTCGGGGATGAAAGCGGCCATGTCGATCACCTCGGATCGGTAACGCCCGCCACGGGAGTAAGCCAATAGATGTTTGATCAGTTCCGCGATCCGGTCACAACCGCCGAGCACATCGGCATAGTCCGCATCCGACCAAACGCGCTTGGACCCTTCGAGTTGGAACAACTCGATTTTACCGGAAACACCCATCAGTGCATTGTTGATTTCGTGGGCCATGCCACCTGCCAGAATCGCAACAGATTCCATTTTCCGGGCCTGTTGAAGACTTTTCTGGAGCCGATGGAGTTCGGTCACATCAGTCAGATTGGCCTGCACGGCTGTGAATCGACCATCCCGGTAAACAGGAGTGGCGTTGACGATGATATCTGCCCGTGCCCCATCCTTGCGCAAAAGATGGTATTCGGTGCTCTCCACCGCATCGCCCTTGAGCAGTGCCGCTATCCGTCGCTGCGCTTTATCTTTTTCCGCTGCATCCAGGACCATGCCCAGGTGGAACTCGCCCGCGATATCCGCCTCGGTGTATCCGCCCATCTCGAGTCCCGCCGGATTGATGTAGGTAAAACGACCATGGGGATCGATCTCACAAATGCCGGTGGGCATCGTTTCGACAAGGTCCCTATACCGTTTCTCACTCTGCGCCAGATCCCGGAAAAGGAGTGCATAGGGACGCTGCAGCCCGGTTTCGATGATCGCTTTGTAAATCAGCCAAAATGACGCCAGTTTAAAATAATGGCCGACCAGATTGGATATGCCGAACACGCTGATGTAGAAGGTAAACATCAACTCTGCAATAATGGTGAGTACGATTGACACCGCCAGCATGTGGAACACCACACCATCAAAGTGCGCCCGGCGCCGCCGCAGGTGTACCAGGCCGGCCAGCAGAATTGTGCATATGACGTATTCGCTCACTATCTTGAA
>JAGTVD010000361.1 GCA_018224505.1 Desulfatitalea sp.
CAACCAACTCAAAGGCAAATGCGGCATCTGTGAATACCGCAAGGTTTGCGGCGGATGCCGTGCCCGGGCCTTCGAGGCCGTCGGCGACTTCATGGAAGCCGAACCCTTATGCCTTTACGATCCTGCGGCAGAGCATTCAGCAACTGAACAGACATTGTAAATAAATCCAATCATCTGACCAGAACTATCATGTTTTTATAAACGCGCCCTGCACACTTTGCAGCGGCGCGTTTAGCGTTCCATGAAATTGAATACCCTTCACTTATTTGCTCTTTCCTTTTTTCATTCCACCGTTCATTTTTTGTTGACATTAAAATTTGCATACTGGTATTAGTGACTATACGTTCACCTTCCGATTACTTAGTCAGATCCATTCTTGTGGGAGGTTCAGCTTTGGTTCATATACCGACCACCGTCAAAAATGAAAGTTTGGTCAGGAAACGCCGCAGGCAAATCGTGTTGGCGGGTATTAAACTGTTCGCCCAGAATGGCTTTCACAAGACCACCTTGAAAGAATTGGCCGATGAGGCCGGGCTAAGTTACGGCAATATCTATGACTATGTGGGAAGCAAAGAAGATATCTTCTTTCTGATCCATGATTTTCTTGCCGGATCCGCCATGGAGATACTCAACCGCAGCATCGAAGAGATCCATGATCCCATCGAAAAGCTGCGGCGGATGATTCGGGGCGAATTCAACCTGATGGATCAGTGGGCCGACGCTTTGTTGCTCATATACCAGGAAAGTCACATTTTTCAGGGTGAGTTTCTGAGGAAACTGCTGCAAAAAGAAAGAGCCCACCTGGAAAAATTCGAAATCGTACTCAATGAATGCATTTCCACGGGGCAACTGCGACCCTGCAACGTAAGGTTGGTCTCCAACCTGATCAAATCCATGATTGATTCCTGGACCATAAAGCGTTGGGATTTACGCGGGCATGCAAACCAGCTCGAGGTGGAGCGCAGCATCATGGAGATCATCACCAACGGGCTTGTTACGACGGAAACAGCCGTCGCCACCAACATTACAGAGCGCAATTCGCTGTTTGGCAAAACAGCACTCGTGGCCAATGGAGGCACCTTGCTCGGACAAGCGGTTTGTCATGCACTTTCCGCCAAAGGGGTTCGGATCGTCGCCCATTTAGACCGGCGTATCGGCTTCTGGAAACCCCCGAACAATGCCGCACGAGAGTCTTTTTGCATTCCGTTGCATCTCCTTGAACAGGACGAAGCGCTGACGCCTGCCCAGATCCAGGAGGTCGAAAAGCAATATGGGCCCATTGACTTTTACATCCATGATATTGGTATCGGTACCATGGATCAGGCGGTGACCACCGAGAATGAAGGCCTGATAGGTCCACAACACCGCCAGCACATGGAATCCAACCTGCATCTTGCCCAAAGCCTTGGGCGCTATTTCCAGAATCGGATGGGTGCAAGGTGCATGGGGCGCATTGTGTATTTGGCGCCATGGGCCTGGGATGCCTATGCCGATCCGACCCGTTTCGCAGTTGTCAAGGCCGGCGCCATCGCCTTGACCCGCAGTCTTTCAAAACAGTTGGCCTCGGCCAATGTCAATGTCAATTGTATTGTCCCCGGCCATATCAGGGGACTCCGACCCCTTAAAATAGAAAAGGCGTTGGGCCGGGGCCTGCTGGCCAAGATTCCCTCGGGGCGCCTGGGGGAAATTTTCGATGTGACAGAGAGCGTCCTATTTCTGATCCAGGATGCAACCAAGTATCTGACCGGTCAAGTTCTGCATGTGACCGGAGGCGATCAATAATCGACATAAGGAGAACGTATGTTACGGACCAAAGAAGCATATCACGAAAGACTTTTCGCCATGCGCCCCAACATTTTCATTGGCGGAGAAAAGGTGGGCAGGGACGACTCACGCCTTAAGCCTGGCATCAATGTTCTGGACATCACCTTTGACCTGGCCAGGGATCCGCAGTGGAAAGGATTGGCCACCGCCCAGTCGACGATTACCGGCGGCGAGGTCAACCGGTGGGCGCATCTGCCCCAGAACACTTACGACCTGATACAGAAGCAAAAACTCATCCGTCTGGCCGCCCGCCGGGCCGGGGGTTGCATTCAACGGTGCATGGGACATGATGCCATCAATGCACTGGCAATTTGCACCAAGGAGATGGACCTGGCCAACGGCAGTGATTATCACCAGCGTTTCCTGGACTATCTGAAGACCTACCAGGAGCAAGACCTGGATGGATGCTGCGCCCAAACCGACAGCAAGGGGGATCGGATGAAGCGGCCCAGCGACCAGCAGGATCCGGACGCCTACCTGCATATCGTTGAAGAGCGGCCCGATGGCATTGTGGTCTCCGGCTTTAAAATGTCCATCACCCAGGCGCCCTACGCGGATGAAATCATCGCATTACCCACACGCGCACTTACCGCGGCCGACCGCGATTTTGCCGTCGCCTTTGCCGTTCCGGCCGATATAGCGGGGCTGAGCCTGATCACCCGCCCGGTATGGCTGCGAGAAAAAGACAGCCCCAATGCAAGCCCTTTCTGCCGTTTTGGTGTGTCGGATTGCATTGTCTTCTTCGACAACGTGTTTGTCCCCAAAGAACGGATATTCATGTGTGGCGAGTGGCAGTTCGGCCGGCGGATGGCGCTGCTGTTCGCCGATTCCCACAGACACAGCTATAGCGGATGCAAACCCGCAGTGTCGGATATCCTTTGCGGTGCATCGGCATTGGCGGCGGAAGCCAATAATATCGAGAAGGCAAGCCATATCAAGGAGAAACTCTCCGAATTCGCAGGAGCCGCCGAACTGGCCTATGCCGCCGGCATCGCCGCAGCGGTGTTCGGCGAGAAGACCGCCAGCGGCGTCTTTTTTCCCAATGAAATATACGCCAACGTGGGGCGACGGCTGACTGGAGAAACCATTTATCACGAATACAATCTCTTGACGGAAATCGCCGGCGGGATTGCCGTCACCATGCCGTTCGATGCCGATTTCGAAAAAGGCGAAAATAAGGAAGCCCTGAGACGCTTCATCATACGCAATCCGGATCTTTCACCTGAGGCATCCATAAAAATATGGCAGTTTGTGGAAAATGTCGGCGCTTCAAGCATGGCCTCCTGGTACAAAATTGCGGGTGTCCATGGTGGAGGTTCCCCGATCATGGAAACAATCGCCTTAAACATCGGGTATGATTTCGAAGACAAAAAAGCCGTCGCCCGATATCTGGCCGGCATCGACCCGTCACTGGACGATTCCAAGCTGAGAAATTTGGAGCCGAAATTGAACCAAAACGACTGAGGTTTCGGAGTGGCACCGGACCCGGGACGATAATTGGATCCACCAGCCAACACAGTGGAGCAGCGCAAGGATGAAAAAACTATTTCGCGCCATAGACAGCATCAGTGATTGGTCGGGTAAAATTGTCTCTTTTTTGATCTACGCGGGTATTCTCATGTTGGTCTTCGAGGTCGTCTCCCGCTACTTTTTCAACTCCCCAACCGTCTGGGCCCATGGCTATTCCCAACGCCTTTTCGGCAGCTATTTCGTCCTTGTTGGGGCATACACCCTGCTTAAAGATGCCCACGTCCGCGTGGACATCATATACCAGCGTTTTTCCATCCGGGTCAGGGCAGTGCTGGATATCATCAATTATGGCTTGCTCATTCTCTGGACAGCAGTGCTTTTCAAAGAAGGGATCACCTTTTTTCAAAACTCATTGGCAATTCGAGAGGTGGATGAGATGGCCCTGGCACACCCGATGTACCCGGTTAAATTTCTGCTTGTGGTCGGCGTTGCGCTGATTCTGCTCCAAGGCCTATCAAAAATCACGACTTCCTGCATCACACTGGTCAAGGGGGTAAAGTATGAGTCCTGAAATCATATTGACCATTGGGATGTTCGGTTCGCTGGTGCTTTGCATCATGTTTGGGGTTTCTTTAGCATTTGCCCTTGGAGCCGTCGGGGTCATCGCGGCATTGCTCATGTATGGCACCCCCGGCTTGATGCCCATTGTAACGGGTGTCTTCAACTACATGTGGATGCTCTTGCTGGCTGCCGTTCCTCTGTTCGTCTTCATTGGCGTGGCACTGTCAAAATCCAAAATCGCCGTGGACATGTATGATGCCTTCTATCTTTGGTCGGGCCGACTCCGCGGGGGTCTAGCCGTGGGCACATGCGCTTTCGCAGCCGCATTATCCGCCATGACAGGCAACTGTTCGGCTTCGACGGTAACGACCGGATTGGTCGCCATTCCACCGATGCGGAAACGCAAGTACAATGAAAGAATCATTTTCGGCTCAATCGGCGCGGCTGGAACGCTTGGCATTCTCATACCGCCCAGTATCACACTGATCGTTATCGGGATGATGACCGGGCAATCAATTGGAAAACTGTTCGCCGGCGGGTTGGTGGCCGGAATAGGCATAGTGTTGCTATTTATGCTGTATATCGTAGTTATGGCCTGGATCAACCCCCAACTCTGCCCCGCTCTGGATGAGAATCCGTCGTGGCGGGAAAAGTTGCTTGCCCTCAAAGCGGTTGCGCTGCCGACCCTGATCATCCTCTCGATTCTGGGTTCTCTTTTTTTTGGCATCGCTACACCGACAGAGGCATCTTCGGTGGGCGCCCTGGCCGTATTAATTTGCGTGATGATCCGCAGGGAATTCAATTGGCGTTTTATAAAAGAAACCGCCTATCAAACGGCCAGCATCACCGGCATGGTGTTGTGGATCATGTTCGGCGCCTCTGGTTTCGTGGCCATATACAGCGGGGGCGGAGGGATCTATTTTGTCCAGAACATGCTTACGGGGCTGGATGTAAGTCCCTGGATGCTTGTATTCATACTTCAGTTGGCCATACTGATTTTAGGTATGTTTCTGGATCCCATGGGCATCATACTGCTCTGCCTGCCCCTATTTTATCCAGTTGTCGTCAATGTGATGGGGTTCGACCCGATATGGTATGGTGTTGTTTTTAACATCGCCTTGTGTATTGGATACATCACTCCTCCCTTTGGCTACAATTTGTTCTACTTGAAATCATTGAGTCCGGACACCGACATGGGCACGATATACCGCAGCGTACTGCCCTTTATATTCATAATGGTCATTGCTTTGGTTCTCATGATGATCTTTCCCGGCATCATCACCTGGTTGCCCAACAACATGGGGTTGAATTAACACCAACGGCACCGGAGAAATTTAAAATGCTTCCCGAAATCAAAAAAATTCTTTTCACATCCGACCTCACCGAAACATCCAAATTTGCCTTCTCCTATGCAGCCAGTATAGCCAGCCGCTATTGTGCCAGGATGGTATTTCTTTACGTAATGGAAGAAGTGCCTCACAGTGCCAAAGGATTTCTGGACCAGGAGATCCTCGATCAGATTCGCCGCCATGCCCTGAACAATGCAACGCATACTTTGGTTGGAAAAAGACGTGACATGGCCAAGATTCAATCCGAACTGGAGAAGTTTTGCGAGTTGTCCCTAAACAGGCAACAAGATGGCGGCCAGGCCGTTTTCGCCAGTGAGGTGGTGGTCACCGAGGGCAATGTAGTGGATGCGATTCTGAAAACCGCCTTGGACTATGAATGTGATGCCATCGTAATGGGTTCGGCACG
>JAGTVD010000362.1 GCA_018224505.1 Desulfatitalea sp.
CACACGTACCAGCGTCCCCGCACGATCGCGGCTGGAACCCGCTCCCACAATTAGGGGAACAGGGTGATCGCATGTAAATGCGTGCAGCGACACATCCCCGCTACCGGGTGCACCGGCTTATCTACCACAACGGCACGCCGCGCCATTCCATTTGTGTACATGCAATCACCCCGGAGCAGGCAACCCCTCCATCTGACATTCGCGGATCAGGGCACGCGATCCAGCACCTCGACGATCTCCTCCCCGAACGTTTCCACCTGCCATTGGTGCATCTGGGGAATTCGGGCCAGTTCCTCGATGGTGCGGGGTTTGTGCACGGCGATTTCCTGGAGCAGGGCTTTGTTGAACAACAGGGCGGGGTCCAGGATCAGCGCGTCGGCCACCTGGTCGCGCCACTCGCGCAGGGCCTTGATGCGCCGGGGGATGCGGGCCGACAGGCGCGGGGATTTGCGGTGCGGATAGACGGGCAGCGCATCGTCCGGCAGCTGCCGCGCCTCATCCAGCGCGGCCATTATCGCCTGGCCGTACATTTCCAGTTGCCGGGGACTCAGCGCCTTGCCGGCCTTGAGCCGTTTGAGGCTGGCGGGCATTTCGGTGGCGATTTTGAGCAACGTGGCATTGCCCATGATCTTGAACCAGGGACGGTCCTTCTGGCGCGCCTGCTGATCGCGCAATTGCAGCAGCGCCTCCAGGGCGGCCAGTTGCCGGGGGGCGAGGCGCCCGGCACCCCTGAATTTCAGAAACAAGGGCGGGTAATTCTCCTGGGGCCGGACCTGGCTCAGCAGGCGGCAGCTCTCCTGCACCCAGGCGAGGCGCCCTTTCTCCCCCAGTTCACGGGTCAGCGCATCGGCCAGGGGGATCAGGTAGATCACATCGCAGGCGGCATAGGCCACCATCTCCGGCGGCAAAGGCCGCCGGGACCAATCCTTTTTCTGATATTTTTTATCCAGCTCCACGCCGAACCGGTGGGCCACCACCGCCTCCAGGCTGGTTTCGGCATGACCGAGGTACATGCTGGCCAGCTGGGTGTCGAACAGATTGTCGATGGTAATCCCGAAATCGCGGTAGAGCGAGCGCACATCGTAATCCGCCCCGTGAAACACCTTGCGGATGCCGGGATCGGCGAACAGGGGTTTGAGACGCTCCAGGTCGGTGACCCGCAGGGGGTCGATCACCACCGTGTGACCGTTGGCGGCCATCTGGATCAGGCACACCCTTTCCTGGTAATGAAACATGGAGTCGGCCTCCA
Source organism: Desulfatitalea sp. (assembly GCA_018224505.1). Lineage (GTDB taxonomy): Bacteria > Desulfobacterota > Desulfobacteria > Desulfobacterales > Desulfosarcinaceae > Desulfatitalea. The sequence continues at coordinate 1,250 of JAGTVD010000362.1, forward strand.
CATCCACCGCCAGCGATCCGGCGCCGACGGCCGCGCGGGCGAAGGCGTCCAGAGCCGCTGCCGTTTCGATCAACTCATATTGCGGCGGGGCGGGGTATTCTGATTTTTTTTCTTGACCCACGGGGGCATTTCTCCTACTTCAACAGTTTTACCGGCTTATCTTAATAAAGGCGATCTGCAAATGATTAATATAACACTTCCCGACGGCAGCATAAAGCAATTTGAACAACCCCCCACGGGGTTGGACGTGGCCCTGAGCATCTCGGAGGGCTTTGCCCGCAACTGTGTCGCCATGGAGATCGACGGCCGCCAGCTGGATCTGAATCGCGCCATCACGGCCGATGCCGCCTTGCGTCTGATCACCACCAAGGATCCCGAGGCCCTGGAGATCATGCGCCACAGCGCCGCCCACGTGATGGCCCAGGCCATTTTGCACCTCTATCCCCAGGCCAGGCTCACCATCGGGCCGGTGGTGGAGGAAGGCTTCTACTACGACATCGACATGCCCCCGGTGTCCGAGGAGGATTTTGCGCGCATCGAGGCCGAGATGAAAAAAATCGTTCAGGAGAAGCTGCCCCTCCAGCGCGAGGAGATCCCCAAGGCCGAGGCCCTGGCCCTTTATCGCAACGAGCCTTACAAACTCGAGATGCTCCAGGATCTGGCGGACGGCACCATCTCACTATATCGCCAGGGTGATTTTTTCGACCTGTGCCGGGGCCCCCACGTCCCGCACACCGGTTTTGTCAAAGCGTTCAAGCTCATGAAAGCCTCGGGGGCCTACTGGCGGGCCGACCAGAGCAAGGCCCAGCTCCAGCGCGTATACGGCATCGCCTTTTTCGACAAAAAAGAGCTCAAGGACCACCTCCATTTACTCGAAGAGGCCCGCAAGCGCAACCACCGCCGCATCGGCACCGCCCTGGATCTGTTCAGCTTTCGGGACGAAGCGCCGGGCATGCCCTTTTTCCACCCCAAGGGCATGGCCATCTGGAACGCCCTGCTCGACTACTGGCGGGAAGCGCACCGCGCCGCGGGCTATGTGGAAACCAAGACCCCCATCATGCTCCAGCGCAAACTTTGGGAGCGCAGCGGCCACTGGGAAAACTACCGTGAAAACATGTACACCGCCGTCATCGACGAGACCGATTACGCCATCAAGCCCATGAACTGCCCCGGCGGCATGCTGCTGTTCGGCCGCAAGCACCACTCGTACCGCGACCTGCCCATCCGGGCCGCGGAAATCGGCCTGGTGCACCGCCACGAGCTCAGCGGCGTGCTCAACGGCCTGTTCCGCGTGCGGGCCTTTCACCAGGACGACGCCCACATCTTCATGACCCCGGACCAGATCCAGGCCGAAATTCTCGGGGTGCTGCAACTGGTGGCGCGGATCTACAACACCTTCGGCCTCTCCTTTCACCTGGAACTCTCCACCCGGCCGGAAAAATCCATCGGCAGCGACGCCCAGTGGGAGATGGCCACCAACGGGCTGCAAGCGGCCCTCGACGCCTATGGCATGCCCTACAAAACCAACCCCGGCGACGGCGCCTTCTACGGCCCCAAAATCGATGTCCACATCAAAGATGCCCTGGGCCGCACCTGGCAATGCGGCACCGTGCAGCTGGATATGTCCCTGCCTGAACGGTTCGATCTGACCTACATCGGCGCCGACAACGAACGGCACCGGCCCATCATGATCCACCGGGTGATCTACGGCTCCATCGAGCGCTTCTTCGGCATCCTGGTCGAACACTTCGCCGG
>JAGTVD010000363.1 GCA_018224505.1 Desulfatitalea sp.
GCTCATCCCGATCATGTGGCCATCTGCTTCAACGATATCGAGATGACCTATGCCGAGCTCAATGCGCGCGTGAACCGCTTCGCCGCAGCGCTGCAGGCGGCCGGCGTTCAAAAGGGGGACCGCATCGCCCTGCTGCTGGTCAATTCCCCGACCTATGTGATCGCCTATTTCGGCATCCTCAAAATCGGCGCCGTGGTGGTGAACATCAGCGTGGGCATCCAGGGCGAAGAACTGGCACGCTGCCTGAAGCATGCCGGCGCCCGGGCCGTCGTCTCCCTGGATCTGTTCGCCCGGAACATTTACGACGTCATTGCCCGCACCGATGTGGAAACCGTGATCCTGCACTCGGTGTTCGGCCTGGAGAAAGAGCTGGCCCTTGCGGACAACGTCCCATCGCCGCGGATCTTCCTGGATTTTCTCGCAGCCGCCCCCGGCGACGGGGAACCGGACGCGACCGTGTCCGCCGGGGACGTGGCCGTGCTCCAATACACCAGCGGCTCCACCGGCGCACCCAAAGCCGCCACCCTGACCCACGGCAACGTGGTGGCCAGCGTGTGGCAAAGCGATGTCTGGGTCGGCATTCAAGGCGCCGGCAATGCCGCCGTAATCTGCATGATCCCCTTTTTCCACGTCTTCGGCATGTCGGCCTGCCTGCTGATCAGCGTGCTCAAGGGCTACCGCATGGTCCTGCTGCCCCGCATGGACGTGATGGACATCCTCTCGCTGACCCAGGCCCTGCAAAAACACCGCCCCATCTCCTTTCCAGCCGTGCCCAGCATCTGGGGGGCCATCCTCTCCACACCTGATGCGGAGGCCAAGCAGCATCTGGCCTCCATCCAGGTGGCCAGCAGTGGCGGCGCCGCCTTGTCCGCGGCGCTCCACCAACGGTTCGAAGCCCTCACCGGCCGGCGCATCATGGAGGCCTACGGCTTGTCCGAAGCCGGATCCACCACCCATATCACCCCCTATCCCCACGGCGGCCCCCCGGGGGCCATCGGCCTGCCCGTGCCGGGAACCGATGCGCGCATCATGGACCTCGCAACCGGTCAACAGCCTTGCGCCGTTGGTGAAATCGGCGAACTGACGGTGCGCGGCCCCCAGATCATGCAAGGCTACTGGAACAACCCGGACCTCACCGCCCGCACCCTGCGCCACGGCTGGCTCTACACCGGCGACCTGGCCCGCATGGATGCCGACGGCTTCTTCTATCTGGTGGACCGCAAGGATGACCTGATCATCTCCAGCGGCTTCAATATCTACCCCAGCCAGATCGAGGAGGTGCTCAAGCGGCACCCGGCGGTCAAGGATGTGGCGGTCATCGGCGCCTCCGATCGCATCAAGGGGCAGACGGTCATCGCCGCTGTGGTGCTCCACGAGGGTGCGGCCGGTGACCGCAAAGCGCTGCTCGCCTATTGCCGGGAGAACATGCCCGAATACCGGGTGCCCAAGACCATCCTGTTCCGCGACGCAATCCCCCGGGACCCCGCCGGCAAAATGCTCAAGCGGGTGTTGCGCCAGGAACAACCCCAAACCCCTGAACGCTGACCGGACCAACCGCCATGGAACGCATTCCCCTGCTGCTGATGTTCCTCGGCCATGTCGCCGTGGATGCCTCCCAGGGCATTCTGCCGGTGGTGGCCGCCCGACTCAAGGAGCTGTTCGACTTGAGCTACTTTCAAATCGGGCTGATGATGCTGCTGCTCAATTTCTCCTCCTCGGTCATCCAACCCCTGTTCGGTTTCATCTCCGACCGCGTGCGAACCGGCTGGTTCGTGCCGGGCGGCATTCTCTGGACCGCCGTGGCCATGGGGCTGCTCGGACTCGCCCCCAACTACGCCACCGCCCTGCTGCTGGTGGGGCTGGCCGGCATCGGCACCGCGGCCTTCCACCCCCGGGCCATGATGGCGGTCTACCTGGCCAGCGGCTTGAAGCGCGGCCTGGGCGCCGCCATCTTCTCCACCGGCGGCAACCTGGGGTTCGCCCTGGGGCCGGTGATCGGCAGCCTGCTGGTACTCGGCATCGGGCTGCACGCCACCGTGGGATTGATTCCCGTGGGACTCCTGCTGTTTGCCGTTATCGTCGCCTACCCCGGCGATTTTCTGCGCCGGGAGGCCAGGCCCGTTTCACCCGCCGCCGTCCCGGGCGCCGCGCCGGCCCGCGACCCCATTCCCTGGCGCGCCATCACCGCCGTCTGCCTGATCGTCACCCTGCGCTCCTGGGTCTACATGAGCATGATCACCTACCTGCCCCTCTACTTCCAGGACCGGGGCATACAATTGCAGTCGGGCAGCCTGATTCTCACCGTCTACCTCGCCTGCGGCGCCGTGGCCGGCCTGTTTGGCGGTCACCTGTCCGACACCATCGGGCGCAAGCAGGTGATCGTGGCCAGTGCCTTGCTTTATCCATTCCTCGCAGCCCTGCTGTTGCTGTCCCATGGCCCCTGGATCTGGATCCTGGCCGGCGCATCGGGGGCCGCCTTGCTGGCCTCTTTTTCCGTTACCATCGTTCTGACCCAGGAGCTGCTGCCCCGCTACATCGGACTGGCCTCCGGCCTCATCCTGGGCCTCAGCTTCGGCACCGGCGGGCTCGGCACCGCGCTGTCCGGCTTTCTGGCGGACCGCATCGGTCTGGCGTCCACTTTCTGGATCCTGGCGGCAGCACCCCTGTTCATCGTGCCCCTGGTGCACCTGATCCGCACGCCTGCCGCCGGTAAAACCGGGATGACATAGGCCGTCGGTATCTCGGCCCGGCTTCTTGCCACCTGGAACGATGCATCGTCCATCCGCGGCAGGAGAGATAGTTGCTGATCATTGATGTCCAGCAGGCCATGCTCAAGGTGATGAACGGGTGGCGGCCAATTACTGCCAAGGTCCGGCAGTTGACAGCGGCCCGCCGGGAAATTAGGGGTGCCGATCCTGCTGACGGAGCAGCGGCCGCTACCGACCGGCAGGCCTCATGGAATCGAGAACGGCGTCCCACAGGGCGAGCTTTTCTGCCAGGTTGTCATCTTGCGCCCTTATGCCGATTTGTATGTTGGGGAAATGTGCCGAGTTCTTCTGTCCCGGATATTCCCAGGCAAAATAGAGACCGCTGTCGCCGTCTTCTTCAATACCTCTGTAAATTACCTCTTCACCCATCATGCCGGCAATATTTCGTTTGCGAGTCCGAATTTTTTCAATTTTCAATCCAGGTACGAATTTGGTCAAAATCATGGCGGCCAGTCGGTCAATCAAACCGTGTTGTTCTACCTGCTGCACCACATCCATCTCCACATCAAGAACCAATTCACGGTCGATTGGATGATTCCTGAACAGAATATTAACGCGCTCTGCATACTCAAACGGCAAATCAATGGCCCCGTATCTCAAATAAAAGGAATCCTTGTCCGGCAGCACCGCCACCCGGCCTTCTCCTTTGGATGGCGGGCGGTAGGCGCGGGCCAGGTCGGTGGCCTTTTCATACATGAATTCTTTTCCGGTTGCCTTTCCAAAACTGCTGATCCATAGCCCCATTGTTTCAGAGCTCGCCAACAGATCAATATAACCTCTGTTAGGTCTACGAGGATCCTTGTAGGAAAAGGCGGCTTTACAAAGTTTGCCTATTTCAGAGAACTCTTTTTCCTCAATCAAAGAAGATGTTTTGTCTTTTGGAGGATCTGTTTGCCGAATCTGATCTATCAGGTTCTTCCATGTTGCGGTAGTATGCTCCATCCAACCGGTTTCCGGCCAAACAACCTCCTTTATGTCGAAAGTGCGCATGCTGTAACTTCCACTGAATGTCATTTCAGCGGGAATCTCGATGACAAAACGGCCCACGCCATAGGTGATGGTTTCTTCTTTGTGTTCGGTCATTGTTTTCGTCCCCGGGTTTTGTGTGCATCCGACAGCAGGTATTAGGGTGATCAAATAGGTGAAAATGACCCACCAATACCGGTACCTCAATGGGCGGTTTGCTTGTTGAATACGTGCTTGCATAGGTTCTCTATCGCTTTGAGGGTGATCTGTTGGGCGGTGCGGCTGTTGAAAACCGAGCTGTGTTCGCGCTTAGCCCCGCTCTCGTCCTTTTCATTGATATCCACAGTACCGTCGGGCCCCTTGGTGTAGCTTTCAGGTTTGGCATCCAACGCCTGGGCCGAGCTGTCGGGAACGGTGCCGTCCCCTGAACCAGTGGGTGGCTCGATGGCGAATGCGTAAAGCTTTTTTCGGGCGCTCGAAGCAGGCGGTGGCGTGTTTCCATAAATGTAGGGCGCATGCTCCATCCACAATGCGTGGGGATCGACCATATTGCCTGTTTCATCGAGAATCTCGAAAAAGGTTTTTCCTTGCGAGTAGTGTTTCACGGCCAGATCCTGGGCTGAATATTTCCGACTGGCGATGGTGACCGTGTCCGCCGTATTAAGCCCGGTGGAATAGAATTGATAGGTTTCCTCGTGACAATAGTCTTCAAGATCTTGATGGAATTCCTTGGCTAACTTTAGATTCTCGGCGTATGCATTCCAAGGATCTTCAACTTTTTGATTGTAACCATATTCGTCATCGATTTTACCCAACCACACCGGATTCACCAACCGGAAAGCCTCATGCTGTTTGGCGTAAATCTCGCGGTAGGGGTCCTTTTCGGGCAGTTCCACACGGCGCCCGTTGCTCAGGTTGTACGTCAGCCATTGGGCCTTGCCGTCGTTTGTTCTGTAAAGCTGATTGGGCAGCAGTTCCAGGCCGCCGGGCATGTTGGCCATGACGATGGTCACCGACTGGCCGTTAGGACCCAAAACGCGTTCGCCCACTTTGTTCTTGATCGATTCCAGAGGACTGATCAGCCAATCCCAGGCCGTGCGATGCAGATCCCGGAAGCCTTGCTTCATGCGCTGGTAGGCCGCCGGTGAACCGGTGGTCGGCTGGGTGCCGTGTACGATGCCTACCACCCTGGACTCTGCGCCGTGCAGCTTGCAGGCCGCACGGGCCACCAGTCCGCCCATGGAGTGGGTTACCAGAATCACCCGCCGGCAGGTGGTCCAGGTGTGCGTGGCGATGACGGTCTCAATGTATTCGGCCAGTTTACGGCCCGATGCGTGGTTGGAGTCGGTCCAGTTGTAGCCGAAGGCATACACCGGGAATTTGAAACAGATGTTCAGGGGAAAGGGCCACTGGTGGCTCGAAATCGCATTGAGGATACCTTTGTAAAATCGCCAGGCAACACTTCCCCAGTCAAAGGCTGCTTTGTCCGAAGGTGCTTTTTTGTTATTATTGTCGACCGTTAGATGGTCAGAAATATGGACTGACTGACCAACCAGAATTGATTTCCTTTTTTCAGGCGTACCGCGCACACCATATCTATATCCCATAAAGCCGAGGGCATCAGGGTCCCAGGCCTTATCTTGATTCTCTGTGATGACTAGCCGACTGCCCATAATCCCCGGAACGAAAATGATCGGGATGATTTCGGGATAGACGACAATTTTGTTGATCAGCGGATCGGACCGGGGTGCGGTTTCCAGGTCCTCAACTCC
>JAGTVD010000364.1 GCA_018224505.1 Desulfatitalea sp.
ATGCTCAACGACCACTCCCTGGTCCATGAGGATATGAAAACCTTCTTTCAGAATTTCCCCCGGGCTTCCCATCCCATGGGTATCTTGTCGGCCATGGTCAATGCCCTGCGCAGCTTTTACCCCGAGTTGCAGACCACCGAGGAGGAGATCAACTTCACGGTGACCCGGCTGCTGGCCAAGGTGCGCACCATGGCGGCCATGTCCTATAAGATTTCCAGAGGCCATACCGTGGTTTATCCCCGGCCTGATCTGGCCTATTGTGAAAATTTTCTCAACATGATGTTCCACACCCCGGTCAAACCGTATGCATTTATCCCCGAAGTGGTGCGCGCCCTGGAAGTGTTCTGGATTCTGCATGCCGACCACGAACAGAATTGCTCCACCACCGCGGTCCGGGTGGTGGGCAGCGGCCGGGTCAATCTCTATGCCGCTATTTCGGCCGGTATGTCGGCCCTCTGGGGTCCACTGCACGGGGGGGCCAATCAGGCGGTGGTGGAGATGCTCAGCGATATCTATCGCGAGGGCGGGGATTATCGGAAGGCCGTCGCCCGGGCCAAGGACAAGAACGATCCCTTCCGACTGATGGGTTTCGGGCATCGGGTGTACAAAACATATGACCCGCGCGCCAAAATCATGAAAAAGATGTGTGACGATCTTCTCTCGGCCCTCAACCTTCAGGATCCCCTGTTGGACATTGCCAAGGAACTGGAAGAGGTGGCGGTGAAAGACCCGTATTTTGTCGATTACAATCTCTATCCCAATGTGGATTTTTACAGCGGGATTGTCCTGCGGGCCATCGGCATTCCCACCAATATGTTCACGGTGATGTTTGCCATCGGCCGGTTGCCGGGCTGGATCGCCCAGTGGAAAGAGAGCATGGACGATCCCCAGTGGCGCATCAGTCGACCGCGCCAAATTTACACGGGGCCGACCGAAATCCATTATGTGCCCATCGATCGGCGCAAAACAGCTTGACAGCACCAGTGCCGCAGCGTTCGGAGTCTTTTACCTTCGGGTAATGTGGCGGGGGTGATTCGGGCTTAATCGAAATCTCCCAGCGGCCGCGCGAAGGTGAATTTGGCCGGATAGACCACCAGGGCGTCCCACGCATCGCCCACGTTGCGGCCGAGGGCGGAAAAGGGCACTGAAATGACAAAGAGCCCGAAGCCCGCGACCGTGGCCACGATGCCCAAGGGTCGCACCAGCAAGGCGTCGGCGACCATGCTGCCCGCCTCCACTTGTGGGTCCTTGAATTGGGGACTGGATTCCGCCATGACGGCGCCGGGTACCGCCAAGAGGGCCAATATGGTGATCATAACGATTGATAGTTTGAGGCCTTCAGACATCTTGCATTCCTTTCTCCAGTGATTGACATGTGTGGCGGGTTTCGGGGCGATGGGTCAACGGACGCCGCGCCACCCCAGTTGCCACGCCGACTATACCAGTTCTTAGCAGCGCCGGCAACGATTTGAATTTCTTTATGATAGTCAGCGGGGAACATGAAGAAGCGTATGGTGCAGACCGACCGTCCCCTTGAAATGGCGCCCGCCGATCTGGTGGAGGTGGCTGTGGCCCTGCCGTTGTTCGGGCGCTTCACCTACCGCGTGCCGCCACTGCTGCGCGCTGGGGTGGAGATCGGTCAGCGGGTGCTGGTGCCCTTCGGTCGCCGCCGGGTCACCGGGTACGTGGTGGGCCGGGCGGAACGACCGCCCGAGGCGGCCCTCAAATCCATCGAGGGGGTGCTGGATGCCGCGCCGCTCTTTCCGGCCGCCATGCTCCCTTTTTTCCAGTGGATCGCCGACTATTACATCCATCCGCTGGGTGAAGTGCTGCAAGCCGCGCTTCCGTCGGGTATCAACGTGGCCGACCAGGTCAGCGTTGCCCTGACGGAGGAAGGCCGTCAGGCCCTGGGTGACCCATCCCGGGACCCCTGGGAGGCGGAGGTCGTGCGCCGTTTGCAGCGGGGCTCTTGCCGCCTGACGACGCTGAAGCGGTTGGCGGGCAGCGCCTTGACCCAGGGAACACTGAATCAATGGAAGCAGAACGGTTGGGTGGTTTGCGAGCGCGCACTGGGCGGGGGGCGCATCCGTCCCAAAACCGAACGGTACGTTCGCCCGCTGATGGACAAGGAAACAGCAGGCCTACTATCTGCGCCGCGCCGGGCCCTCGCAGACCTCCTTGCCGCCCATGGTCCCATGTCGGTGCACGATCTCAAGGTACACGTGCCCACGGCGGCCAATCTGGTGCGCGCCATGGCCCGGGATGGCCAGGTGGCCCTCGAGACGCGGGAAGTGTATCGTGATCCTTTGGGGGCGCCCATCACCCCTGACGTGCCCCCTGTACCGACCCCCGAGCAGCAGCGGGCCGTCGCAACCATGGGCGCTGCCCTGGGCAACGGCTATCGCACCTTTCTGCTATCCGGTGTCACCGGATCCGGCAAAACCGAAGTGTATCTGCGCCTGGCGGCCATGGCCCTGGAGCGGGGGGTGGCCGTACTGGTGCTGGTGCCTGAAATCGCTTTGATTTCGCAGACGGAACGGGTGTTCCGGGCACGTTTCGGCCAGCGGGTGGCCTTGCTGCACAGCGGGCTCTCAGACGGCGAGCGCCTGGATCAGTGGCTGCGCATCCGGCGCGGTGAAGCCGCCATTGCCATTGGCGCGCGTTCCGCCATTTTCGCACCGTTCGAGGCCATCGGTCTGATTATTGTGGACGAGGAACATGACGACTCCTACAAACAGGAAGGCGCGCTGCGCTACAACGCCCGGGACCTGGCCGTGGTGCGGGCCCGGCAGTTGGACGGGGTGGCCGTGCTCGGCTCGGCAACGCCGTCCCTGCAGTCGGCCTATAATGCCGGAAGCGGCAAGTTCGAGCGGATCAACCTGTTCGAGCGTGTGGACCAACGCCTGATGCCGGAAATCGTGGTGCGGGATTTGTCCGACCTGCGCGAGGAGCGGGGCCTGCGCCGTTTTCTGACCCCTGAGCTGACCGAAGGCATGCGGGCCTGCCTGGCACAGGGCGAACAGGTGCTGCTTTTCCTCAACCGTCGCGGGTTTGCCAATACTCTGATTTGCGCGGCATGCGGTCAGGCGGTGCAATGCGACCGCTGCGACATCTCGCTGACATACCACCAGCAGATCAACGCCTATAAATGCCATTATTGCGGATTCAGCCAGGCTGCGGTGGCGCGTTGCAGCCGCTGCGGATCGAGTCGCATCAACCGCCTGGGCATCGGCACGGAACGGCTGGCCGCCCATATCCAGGAGCGCTTTCCCACGGCCCGGGTGGCCCGCATGGACCGTGACACCACCCGCCGCAAAGGCGCCCTGCTCAAAATCCTCAAAGCACTGCGGGAACGTCGGATCGACATCCTGATCGGCACCCAGATGGTGGCCAAAGGCCACGACTACCCCTTCATTACCCTGGTGGGTATCATCTGCGCCGATCTTTCCCTCAGTCTGCCGGACTTCCGGGCTGGCGAGCGCACTTTCCAACTGCTGGCCCAAGTGGCGGGCCGGGCCGGTCGGGGCGACTTGCCGGGGCATGTGATTCTGCAAACCTACAACCCGCTCCATTTCAGCATCACGGCCGCCCGGGATCAGGATTATGACGCTTTTTACCGCCAGGAGATCCAGTTTCGCCAGGCGTTGGGTTATCCACCCTTTACGCGCATGATCCAGTTGCGCATCAGCGGCCGCGATAAGGATCGCGTGGCCGAACATGCCCGCCAGCTGGGGGAGGCCGGCAGCGTCCTGTTGCGGGACCGCCAGTCCTACGGTGACCTGGGTATTCTGGGGCCCATCGAGGCGCCTCTGGCGCGGATCGCAGATCACTTCCGATGGCAGATGCTGGTCAAGGGGCCCCGGGCGGGTACGCTGCATCGCTTCGTACGCGACCTCCTGTTCGGAGCTGATACCGTCGCGCCCAAGGGGGATGTCAGTGTGGCAGTGGATGTCGACCCGGTGTTCTTGATGTAGTGCAGCGCCCCGCCCCCTCGACCGGGTCCACCGGCTGTATTGCAAGAAAAGCCGCGGCCCTCCCTTCGGCGTACATCTGATCGTCCTGTGATGGGGTGCCCGCCACCTTGACAGCGCCCCACCCACCACCCTATACAGGGTATTAACGGTGTCGCCGAAACAAAAAATGAAACAGATGCCCCGTGCATCCAACACCAACTCGCAGGTAGATAAATTATCAATGCGCTCTAATACGATAAAGGTGGTCAGTTTTGATTGCGATGGGGTGATGTTCGACTCCTCCCTGGCTAACCGGGCCTATTACGATCACCTGATGACCCATTTCGACCTGCCGGCCATTACTGACCGGCAATTCGCCTACGCCCACATGCATACCGTGGATCAGGCCCTCGCATTCATCCTCACGGACCCTGAGATCCTGGCCGCGGTGCAGGCATACCGGCGTGAGGTGAGTTACCGGCCTTTCATCCGCCACATGGTCATCGAGCCCCACTTGCGTCAACTCCTGACCCAATTGCGGCCCGCTTACAAGACCGCTATCGCCACCAATCGTACGAACACCATGGCCCATGTGCTCGAGGATCACGGATTGCAGGGACTGTTCGACAAGGTGGTTACCGCCAGTGACGTGCCCCATGCCAAGCCCCATCCGGACCAACTGCTCTGCCTGCTGGCCCACTTCGGCGTTGGGTCTTCGGAGATGCTCTTCATCGGGGATTCGGAACTGGACGCCGCCGCCGCCCGGCAGGCCGATGTGCCGTTTGTGGCCTTCGGTAACCCCCGCCTGGCGGCGATGGCCCACATCCAGAGCCTGGGGCAATTGCCCCGGTTGCTGGGACACTGAAAAGGAGATGGCCATGGACCGTTGGCGCTGTCTGGTGTGCGGCTACGTGCATGACGGTGAAAAGCCGCCATACCGCTGCCCGATTTGCGAAGCGCCGGCCAAGATGTTCGAGCGGCTGGAAACAGAAGCTCCGGCATCCGAGGCGCCTCGATGAAGATTTACACCCAAACCGGTGATCGCGGTAAAACCAGCCTGCTGTCCGGTGAGCGGGTCGCAAAGGACCATGCACGCATCCAGGCCTATGGTGACCTTGACGAACTCAACGCGGTGATCGGACTGCTGGCCGCTGCCTTGGATTCCGGAGATGAAAACACCAGGTCCCGGTTGGAGGGTATCCAATCGGATCTCATGCACATGGGGGCCTGGTTGGCCGCCACGCCGGACTCGGCCGCCCGGGCGCGTCTGGCGCCCATCACCGAAGCCCAGTGCCGCGCCTTGGAAGCCGCCATCGATGAACTGGAGGCGCAACTGCCTGAATTGAAATCCTTTGTTCTGCCCGCGGGCCATCCACGCGCTGCTTGGTCCCACTTGGCGCGTACCGTTTGCCGGCGGACCGAACGCGCTATCGTCCATCTATCTGGTAGCGTGGACCGGACCCGCCCGGTGCAAGAGGATCTGGGGTTCGTGATCGCTTATATCAATCGGCTTTCCGACTACTTTTTTGTGTTGGCGCGCCATTTCAACCACCAATCCGGCGCGGGCGACCGTTTGTGGCGGCCGTGAATCGATCCGCGGAGCAATCTGCCATGGATGCCTTCACCCTCGAAATGACCGATCGGCGTTGGTGGACCGACGACACCTTTGAGATCCGGTTCGTGCGGCCG
>JAGTVD010000365.1 GCA_018224505.1 Desulfatitalea sp.
GAAGAGGCGATTGATTTGGGGCTCGTAGACCGATTGGGAAATCTCGAGGACGCCATCACATGGGCCGGTGAGCTGGGCGGCATCGAAGGCGAGGTGGAGACGGTCTACCCTGAGCAGGATCGCATGCCGATGCTACGCTACCTGTTGGAGTCAGCCGTGCAACTTTGGACCGAAAGCGGGATGCGCCCTCGACTGGCGCCGGAAGCCAGGTTGCACCGAGGTTTCGAGCGGCCTGGGTATTAAAAAAAAGGCAGGGTTACTCGAACAGCGTCACATCACCCAAGCCCTTGCGCAGCACCTGTGGTTCGTCATCGATGAGGGATATGACACTGGAAGGGTTGCCCGGCACCGGTCCGCCATCGATGATCAGATCCAGCTGTTTGCCGAAATGCTCCTCAATGCGCCACGCTTCAGACAAAAGCGCATCCTCGCGGCTGGCGGCGCTGGTGGAAAGAATGGGATTGCCCAGGGCGGTGATCAGGGCCATGCAGATCGGGTGGTCCGGCAGACGGATACCGGCGGTCTTGCGTTTGGTGAGCATCATTTTGGGCACTTGGTTGGACCCTTCAAGAATGAAGGTGTAGGGCCCGGGCAGCAGTCGCCGCAGCGTTTTATAAGCATAATTGGTCACCTTGGCATACTGACTGATACTTTTCAGATCGGCACAGATGAAACTGAACGGCTGGTGCTTAGGACGCTGCTTGATCTGGTAGATGCGTTCGATGGCCTTTTTATTCATGATGTCGCACCCGATGCCGTAAATCGTGTCGGTGGGATAAGCGATCACGCCGCCGCGCTGCAAGAGCGCCACGACTTGCTGGATCTTGCGTTGGGGCGGATTGACAGGATTGATTTCGAGTATCACGGTATTTCCTGAACCGGGGTTGCCGGTGATTTTAAGTGTTAGGTGTTAAGTTTTAAGTGAAGGTGTTCTCTCGATATAGATGACCTGTGCCAGTTCAAAAGTTGCTTTGTAGTATCGACACCCGGTCGCTGTCAAGATACAGCCGATGAAAGCGCGGGGTGATTGCATGTACCCCAAAGATATGGCGCGGCATGCCGTTGTGGTTGTTAAGCCGGTGCACCCGGTAGCGGGGGTGGGGCGCTGCACGCAACGGGTTCAAGTGACCCTAAGGGGTGTGCTCCGGGTAGGCCCGCAAACTCACTGCGTTCAGACAGTGCGGGCCGAGCGACCCTGCGCACACCCCCAAGCGTCACTAAAACCCCATTGCGGACGCAGCACCCCACCCCCGCTACCGGGTGCACCTCCTAATTACCGGCTGTACAACCTGTGGGGTTGATCCCTGAACACAATATATGGTAACGTTACCAATTTAAGAACCCAACAAGTTGTATAATGTTGATATTATAAATAGTTTCCCATATGCACCGCCCAGGTGGCGGCGTGGAGGTTTTTATGAGCACGATTCCCCCCGAGGAAGGTTTCTCCTTTGACGACGTTTTATTGCTGCCCAACTACTCCGATGTGCTGCCCAAGGATGTGGATGTCAGTACCCAGTTGACCCGCACGCTCAAACTGAATATCCCCATTGTCAGTGCGGCCATGGATACGGTGACCGAGTCCCAGGCTGCCATCAGCATGGCCCGGGAGGGAGGCATTGGCTTTGTCCATCGCAACATGAGCATCGAGCACCAGGCGTTGGAGGTTGATCAGGTCAAAAAATCGGAAAGTGGCATGATCATCGATCCGGTTACCATCCACCCTGAACAGCGTGTGCACGAAGTGCTGGCCCTGATGTCCAAGTATCGTATTTCCGGGGTGCCGGTGGTAAAAGGAGATCAACTGGTGGGTATCGTGACCAACCGGGACCTGCGCTTCGAGACCGATATGGAGAAATCGGTTTCGGAGGTAATGACCAAGGAGAATCTGGTCACGGTGCCGGAAGGGATCGAGCTTGAAGCGTCCAAACGGCTGCTGCACGAGCATCGTATCGAGAAGCTGCTGGTGGTGGATTCCCAGGGACGACTCAAGGGGATGATCACCATCAAGGATATCGAGAAAATCAAAAAATACCCCAACGCCTGCAAGGACCAGATGGGGCGGTTGCGGGTGGGCGCTGCCATCGGCGTCGGTCCGGACCGGCTGGAGCGCACCCAGGCGCTGGTCGATGCCGGCGCTGACGTCCTGCTCATCGACACTTCCCATGGCCACTCGCTGAACGTGATCGAGACGGTCAAGGAACTCAAGCAAACCTTCGCTTCCATCGAGGTCATCGCGGGCAACGTGGCCACGGCCAAGGGGGCCGAGGCATTGGTGGCGGCCGGTGTGGATGCCGTCAAAATCGGCATCGGTCCAGGATCGATATGCACCACCCGGATTGTGGCCGGCGTTGGTGTGCCGCAAGTTTCGGCCATCATGAACTGCAAGCCGGTGGCCAACAAAACGGGGGTTCCCCTGATTGCCGACGGCGGGATCAAGTTTTCCGGAGATGTGTCCAAGGCCATCGGCGCCGGTGCCCACACGGTCATGATCGGCGGATTGTTTGCGGGTACGGACGAAAGCCCCGGTGAGACGATTCTCTTTCAGGGGCGCAGCTATAAAGTGTACCGTGGAATGGGTTCCCTGGAAGCCATGAAGCAGGGCAGCAAGGACCGCTACTACCAGACCGAGCAGGAGGCGGATGACAAACTGGTGCCCGAAGGGATTGTCGGGCGGGTGCCGTACCGGGGTTCCCTGGCCGCCAATATCCACCAGTTGATCGGAGGGCTCAAGGCCGGTATGGGCTATGCGGGCTGCCGCACCATCGAAGAGCTGCGTGACAAGGCGCGGTTTTTAAGGATCACGGCGGCAGGTTTGCGGGAGAGCCACGTCCATGACGTGATTATCACCAAGGAAGCCCCCAATTACCGTTTGGAGTAACGTATAGTCGCCTGAAGCAGCCATGGCCGCCGCGATACCGTGGCCGTTCCAATCGCCGCCCATGCCACCTTCGGCCGGGCGGCCATTTCCATTCAGCCTCGCCGAGGGAATCGAATCACCGATGCGCACACCACCCACCGACTTCGTTCATTTACACGTTCACACCATGTACAGCCTGCTCGATGGCGCCATTCGGCTGGACAGGCTTTTTGAGCGGGCCAAGCACTTCAACATGCACAGCGTGGCCATCACCGACCATGGCACCATGTTCAATGTGCTCGAGTTCTACCAGAAGGCGGTCAAGGCGGGTATCAAACCGATTATCGGGTGCGAATGTTATGTGGCCCCGCGCTCCATGGCCGACAAAACCCCCCTGGATGCCAAGGGCCTGACCCATCTGGTGCTGCTGGCTGAAAACCAGGAAGGGTATCGCAATTTGTGCAAGCTGGCCACCCTTGCCCAGACTGAAGGGTTTTACTATCGGCCGCGCATTGATAAGGCAGTTCTCAAAGAACACCACAACGGCCTGATCGGCATGTCTGCCTGTCTGCACGGCGCGATACCCCAATTGATCACCGCGGGTCAGATGGATCAAGCGCAAGAGGCGGCCCTTTTCTACCAGGAGCTGTTTGGTCCGGGAAACTTCTTCCTCGAAGTGCAGAACAACGGTATTGACAAGCAGGATACGGTCAATGCGGCCTTGCGGGAAATAGGGGCCCGATTGGACATCCCCCTGGTGGCGAGCAACGACTGTCATTATCTGGACAAGGCGGATTTGCGTGCCCATGACGTGTTGCTCTGTGTGCAGACCGGCAAGACCGTCAATGACAGCGAACGGTTTCGTTTCCGGACGGATCAGCTCTACTTTAAATCCAAAGAGGAGATGATTCACTATTTCCAGGATTTTCCCGGAGCCATCGAAAACAGTGTGGCTATTGCCGAGCGCTGTAATATCGCCTTCGATCTGGACAATTACCACTTTCCCCAATTCAAAGACGATTCGGGCCTCAGTGCCGATGCCCTATTCATCCGCAAAACCGAAGAAGGGTTCGACCGCGTCTGGCGGCTGATTACGGCCAAAGCGCCCGATGCCGACCTGCAGACCTATCGCGAGCGGCTGGAGTATGAGATCGGCGTCATCAACCGCATGGGTTTTCCGGGCTACTTTTTGATCGTTGCCGATTTTATCAACTATGCTAAGGAAAACAAAATTCCTGTGGGGCCGGGGCGGGGTTCGGCCGCCGGCAGCCTGGTGGCCTACGCTTTGGGCATCACCGACCTGGACCCCCTGGAGCACGGCCTGATTTTCGAACGGTTCCTCAATCCGGATCGCATCAGCATGCCGGATATCGATGTGGATTTTTGTATCAATGGTCGGGACACCGTGTTCAAGTATGTAGTGGAGCGTTACGGCGGGTGGGATTACGTCGCCCAGATTATCACTTTCGGAAAGCTCAAAACCCGGGCGGTGATCCGGGATGTGGGCCGGGCCCTGGATATCCCCTTGCCCGAGGTGGATGCCATCGCCAAATTGGTGCCCGATGTGCTGAACATCTCCCTGGATGATGCGCTCAAACAAGAGCCGCAACTGCGTGAGCTCGAAGCGACGCGGCCCGAGGTGGCCGAATTGATCGCCATTTGCCGCATCCTCGAAGGGTTGCCGCGCCATGCCTCCACCCACGCCGCGGGAGTGGTGATCGGTGACAAACCCCTGGTCCACTACCTGCCACTTTACAAGGGTAAAAAGGGCGAAGTGGTGACCCAGTTCGACATGAAGCTGGTGGAGAATATCGGCCTGGTGAAGTTCGATTTTCTCGGCTTGCGCAACCTTACCGTGATCGATAAAGCCCTGGCCCTGATTCGCCAACAGGGCAAGGAGCCCCCCGATCTGTCCAATCTCGATTTCCATGACGCGCCGACTTACGCCTTGCTGTCGGCCGGTGACACCACCGGGGTGTTTCAGTTGGAAAGTTCGGGTATGAAGGATTTGCTGGTGCGCCTGAAGCCCGAATCCTTCGCCGATGTTACCGCCCTGGTGGCCCTCTACCGGCCCGGTCCTCTGGACAGTGGCATGGTCGACGATTTTGTGGAGCGCAAACACGGCCGCAAGACGGTGGAATACATGCTGCCCGATCTGGAGCCGATCCTGCAGGAGACATACGGGGTTATCGTTTACCAGGAGCAGGTGATGAAAATTGCCTCGGCCCTGGCCAGTTATACCATGGCCGAAGCCGACGGGTTGCGCAAGGCCATGGGCAAGAAGATCGCCGCCATGATGGCCCAGCACCGAGAGCGGTTTGTCAAAGGCGCGGTGGCCAACGGCCATGAAGAGAAAAAAGCCCTGGCCCTTTTCGATCTCATGGAGAAGTTCGGTGGTTACGGTTTCAACAAGTCCCACAGCGCAGCTTATGCCCTGATCGCTTATCAGACGGCCTACCTCAAGGCCCACTTCCCCTTGGAATTTATCGCTGCGCTGCTGACCAGCGAAATGCACTCCATCGATGGTGTGGTCAAGTACATCAACGAATGCCGCACGCATCAGATCGAGGTGTGGCCGCCGGATGTCAACCGCGGCGAAACCCATTTCGCGGTGGCCGAGGGCAAAATTCTCTTCGGCCTGGTGGCGGTCAAGAATGTGGGGGAAGGCGCGGTGGAGGCCATCGTGGGCGAGCGACAGGCCGGTGGGCCTTTTGCCTCCCTGTTCGACTTCTGCGAGCGGGTCGATTTGCGCAAGGTGAACAAGCGTGTGGTGGAAGCGCTAATTGCCTGTGGGGCCTTCGATTCCACCGGTGCTGAGCGATCGCGGATGATGGCGGTGCTGGAGGAGGCGCTGGAGTACGGCCAGAAGGTCCAGAAGGAGCGTTGCGATCCCCAAATGGGGTTGTTTGATGAGGGGCCGGCCTGTTCGCTTTCGATCACCCCCCCCACCATGCCCAATATGCCGGAATGGCCCGAGCGGGAGCGGTTGGCCCGGGAAAAAGAGTCCCTCGGATTCTTTATATCCGGTCATCCCCTGGCGCCCCATCAGAAAATCATGGCCAAATTCGGCAGCGCCACGGCCGCCAACCTGATGGAGGTGGAAAACGGGCAGATCGTGCGCATAGGGGGTATGCTCACCAGCCGCAAGGTGATCCGCACCAAGAAAGATGAGCAGATGGCTTTCGTGCAGTTGGAGGATATGGAAGGCAGCGTGGAGGTGGTTGTCTTTCCTTCGGTGTACGCCGACTGCCAGCACATGCTGATTGACGATCAGCCGCTGCTGGTGCAGGGAAAGGTGCAAAAGGACGAAAAGAGTGCCAAAATCCTCGCCGACAACATCATTGCCATGGAGGATGCCGAATCCCGTTGGACGGCGGAGGTGCATTTCACTGTCGACGCGGCGCGCAGCGACAAGGAGACCCTGGGTCGGTTGCGGGAGGTGGTGCGGCGTCATCCGGGGGACTGCCAGGGATGGCTCCATCTGAAAATCGACGACAGCGTGGAGACCATTATCGCCATGGCCGACGGGTGGCGTTTTCAACCCGGAGAGATGCTGCGCCGGGAAGTCAACGCCCTTCTTGGCTATCCGGCCATCGAGACCCGCTGCGCGCCCATTCAGGCGGCGGCCGAAAGTAATGGCAACGGCCGCTGGCGGCGCAATGGCAGGGCAGCGCAATGAACCGGAAATAAATGTGCTCTCAAAAAACACGCAGCAAAGAATGGATAATCGCATGAATGTTCCCCTACTTGATCTGAAAGCCCAGTATCAAACCATTCGGGAAGAGATCCGGACGGTCATCGACGCGATCTGCGACAGTCAATACTTCATCCTCGGACCCCACGTCGAGGCGATGGAGACCAAGATCGCCGCCTATTGCCAGACGCCGTACGCCGTGGGGGTGTCGTCGGGGTCGGATGCCCTGATCATCGCTCTCATGGCCGCCGGCATCGGTCCCGGCGACGCGGTGATCACCACCCCCTATACCTTTTTCGCCACTGCCGGCGCCGTGGCCCGGGTGGGTGCGCGACCGATCTTCGTGGATATCGAGCCGGCCGCCTGCAATTTGGATCCCCAGCGCCTGCAAGACGTCGTGGCGGCCATGGATGACGATGCGCGTGCCGCAGTCAAGGCGATCATCCCGGTTCATTTGTACGGGCAGTGCGCCGACATGGATCCGATCCTCGAATTGGCCCGGCGCCACGACTGGGTGGTGATCGAAGATGCCGCCCAGGCCATCGGTGCGGAGTACAAAGGCCGCCGGGCAGGCAGCATGGGGGATTTTGGCTGTTTTTCTTTCTTTCCTTCCAAGAACCTGGGGGCATTCGGTGACGGCGGTGTGGTGACCACCCGCTCCGCCGAGATGGACCAACGGCTGCGAATGCTGCGCATGCACGGCATGGAACCCAAATACTACCACCAATTGATCGGCGGCAATTTCCGTCTGGACGCCCTGCAAGCTGCCGTGGTGGCGGTCAAGTTGGATCACTTGGACCGCTGGACCCAGGGTCGCCAGGAAAATGCCGCTACCTATCGTCGGCTGTTCCGGGAGGCCGGTTTGGAAGGAACGGTTCAATTGCCCGTCGAGCTCCAGAACCGTCACATTTACAACCAGTTTGTCATCCGCGTGGACCGGGACCGGGATGGGTTGCGTGATCGTTTGGCCGGGCAGGGAATTGGCACCGAGGTGTACTACCCGGTACCCTTGCATATGCAGACCTGTTTCGCCTATCTCGGGTGCCGGGCAGGCGACTTTCCGGAGTCGGAGCGCGCTGCCGGCCAAACCCTGGCGTTGCCGATCTATCCGGAGTTGAGCGAGGCGCAGTTGGCGATGGTCGTGGATCGAATTCGCGAATGGATAGGGCAATGAGGAGAGGTCGATGCATTTGAGTTTAGGGTTTTCGCCGTGCCCCAATGACACCTTCATCTTCGATGGCCTGGTCAAGGGATCGGTCCCCTTGGTGGGGCATACTTTTGAAGTGGCGCTTCACGATGTGGAAACCCTTAATCGGATGGCCTTCGGAGATCAACTGGATGTGACCAAGCTCTCCTTTTTCGCCTGGCTGGCGGTCCGGGAGCGTTATCGACTGCTCTCTTGCGGTGGGGCATTGGGATACGGATGCGGACCCGTCGTGATCGCCCGCCGCCCTTTGGCCCGGGAGGATATGGCCGGTTGCCGCGTGGTGTTGCCGGGTGAGTGGACCACCGCCCACCTGTTGTTCCGGCTCTGGGCGCCGGAGGCGGCTCAACGGCACTTTGTGCCCTATGATCGCGTTTTCGACACCCTCCATGCCCGGCAGGCCGATTGCGGCGTGATCATCCACGAAAGCCGGTTCACCTACGCCGCTGCCGGCTTTCACGCAGTGGTGGATCTGGGTGCCTGGTGGGAAGAGCGCACCGGACTGCCCATTCCCTTGGGGGGCATCGCCGCTCACCAACGGGTGCCGGAGACGGTGGTCGCCCAACTGGAGGCCGCCATTCGTCGCAGCATCGCCACCGCGCGGGCCAATCCCGATGGCGCCATGCCCTACATCCGCACCCATGCCCAGGAGATGACCGCCGATGTGCTGCGGGCCCACATCGACACCTTCGTCAATGATTTCAGTCTCGATTCCGGCCCCACGGGTCGGCAGGCCGTGCGGCGGTTGGCCGAAGAGGCGCGTCTGGCCGGTATTCTGCCATGATCGCGCTGATATTCGCCACCCAGCAGGAGGCACGGCCCTTTTTGGCATTAAGCCAGGCCGAACCATGCGCTGCCCAACCGTTTCAGCGCTTTCGTACCCCCTTGCGGCCCGGGTTGCAAATCGTCATCAGTCGAATCGGTAAAGTGGCGGCTTCCGCCGCTTGCCAGGCCATGATCGCAACGCATGGGGCCCAATGGATTGTCAACGCCGGTGCGTGTGGCCTGTTGGCGGATTCCCTCGGTCTGTCGGTCGGGCAACTGGTGCGCATCACCACCGCCCAGGAGGGGGATCACGAAGTGTTCGGCAAGCGGCCTGCTCCGGTCCCCTGTGATAACCAGTTCGGCGCCGATCTGCCACCGACCCGTCTGGTCACCTGCGATCGGCCGGTGTTCGACCGCCACCGCCGCAATGCTTGCAGCCGCCTGGGAGATGTGGTGGACATGGAAGGTGCGGCCATAGCCCGCGTAGCGATGCTGAACCAGATTCCCTGTGATATGATCAAAGGCATCAGCGACATCGCCGGACCGACGGATCGCAAGACTTTGCTGGCGAATTTGGATTGGGTGAGTGAGGTATTGGGAAAGTGGTTGTGGCAGAGGTTGAAATAAAAATTATTTAATTTGAGATACCGAAAAACCATGCAAAGTGAAAAAAGTCAAATTTTGATCAAAATACTGCGTTTCATTAAAATCGAACACACGGCTTTCAGTCTGCCCTTGTTGTTTACCGGCGCCTGGTTGGGGACGGGGCGGCAGTGGCCGGCTGTTTCGGTGTTGGGTTTGATTGTGGCGGCGGCGGTGGGGGCGCGTGTTTTCGGAATGGCCTTCAACCGTATTTTCGATCGCCACATCGATGCCCGCAATCCGCGCACCGCCGGCCGCGAGCTGCCGGCGGGTGTGCTTACGCTGCGCACCGCGCTGGCGATCGCCCTGGGTGGGTTGGGGGTCTATCTCGCGGCTTGCGCCCTGCTGGGCCGGTGGTGCCTGATCCTTTCACCGCTGCCGTTGATCCCTTTGCTGGGCTATTCGTTGCTCAAGCGCTATACCGCCTTGTGCCACTTCGGTATCGGGCTCTGTCTCGCCCTTGCCCCTCTTGGGGCTTTTGTGGCGGCGGCCGGTCATCCCTATTTTACGGCGGAGGTGGTTGTTTTCGCCGGATTTGTGTTTTTCTGGCTCAGCGGCGCGGACATTATCTATGCGCTGATGGATTTGGAGCATGACCGTGCGCACGGCATACACAGTATACCCGCCACGCTGGGCAGCACCGGTGCCCAGGCCGTGGCGGCCGGGGTGCATGGCATCGCCCTTTGCTGTCTGGTGGTGTTGTTGTTCCTTACCGGTGCCGGATGGATCGCAATGCTGGGATTGCTGGTGACCGCTGGACTGTTTGTGATGATGTATCTACCGTTCATTCCTGTTCCCCAGCGGTTTTTCCCCATTGCCACCCTGGCGGGTGTCAGCGGCGCCATTACCCCCATTTTGTCCTGAAGGAGGCGTTTGACCATGGACCCAGACGGAAGCGCCCGTTTGATCGTTGCCATGACCGGCGCGTCGGGCGTCTATGCCGCCCGGTTGTTGCTGGCCAAATCCCCCTGGCCCACCATGCTGATCGCCAGCCCTTGGGCCCGCGAGATATACCAACAGGAGGTCGGGCCGTTCGAGGAGATGGTTCAGGCGGCCGGTGAGGTTTACGAGCCTCACGACATGGCGGCGCCACCTTCCTCCGGGTCGGTGGCCACGGTGGGCATGGCCATCGTGCCCTGTTCCAGCAATACCCTGGGGCAGATCGCCAGCGGTCTGGCCGACAACCTGATCACCCGGGCGGCCCACTGCCACCTAAAAGAGCGCCGGCCGCTGATCCTGGGGCTGCGGGAAACTCCGCTGACCGCCATCGATCTGGACAATGCCGTCCGTGTGGCCGGGGCAGGGGCAGTGGTGATGCCCATGTCCCCGCCTTTTTACATGGCCAAGGGCAGGACGCCCCGTGAAATCACTTTGCACGACCTGCTGGATGCCTATGCGGATCGGGTGCTGGCGCTGCTGGGGCGGCCCATGCCCATAACATGGGAGGATGTGCGCTGATGTATATGGATTTGCGTTCTTTTCTGGACGATCTGGAGCGGCGCGGCCAGTTGGTGCGGGTGGGCGTCGAAGTCGATCCCAACCAGGAGTTGACGGTCATCCAGCATCGTGTGATCGCCGCGGGCGGTCCGGCGTTGCTGTTCGAGCGGGTCAAGGGATCCCCCTACCGGGTGGCCATGAACCTGTTCGGCACTCCCGAGCGCGTGGCCCTGGCCTTTGGCGGATCGCCTGCGGAGATGGGTGCCCGGTTGGTGCGGGTAGCCCACCGGATGATGCCCCCCTCGTTGACCCAGGTATGGCGCCTGCGCCACGATCTGCGCCGGCTGCTGCCCATTCGCATGCGGTCCGTCCGGCAGGGGCCCATTCTGGATCAATACCTGCAACCGCCCGATTTGATGCAACTACCCGTGCTCACCTGCTGGCCCGATGACGGCGGCCCCTTTTTCACCTGGCCCCTGGTGCACACCGTGGACCCGCACAACGGCCAGGGCAATCTGGGGATCTACCGACTGCAGCGGTTCGACGGCGCCGCCACCGGTATGCACTGGCAGATCGAAAAGGGGGGCGGGTTCCATTTTCACAAGGCGGCTCAAATGGGCCGGGCGCTGCCGGTTAGCGTGATCCTGGGCGGCCCTCCGGCCCTGACCATGGCGGCGGTGGCGCCGCTGCCCGAGGGCCTCGACGAGCGGCTGCTGGCCGCCTATCTGATGGGTCGCCCGCTGGAGGTGGTGCGCCGTTCAACCACCGGCCACCGCATTCCCGCCCGGGCTGAATTTGTGCTGGAGGGGGAGGTGCGTCCCGGCGACATGCGCCTGGAAGGCCCTTTTGGCGACCACTTCGGCCACTATTCCACCGCGGCCGAATATCCCGTGTTCCGTGTGCATCGCCTGCTGGCCCGCAAAGATGCCATCTACCCGGCCACGGTCGTGGGCAAACCGGTGCAGGAGGACTACTACATCGGCGAGGCCCTCACGGCTTTCTCGCTGCCTCTGCTGCAGCTGATCAAGCCGGCCGTGGCCGATCTGTGGGCATACCCCGAAGCCGGTTTCCATGCCCTGGCGGCCATGGCGGTGCATCAGCGTTACCCCCGGGAAGCGCTCAAGTTCACCCTGGGCATGCTGGGTGAAGGGCAAGTCTCCCTGACCAAGGTGATGATCACCGTGGACGCCGAGGTGAACGTGCGCGATTTCAGCGCCGTGAGCCGGGCCATCCACCGCCACTTGATCCCCGACGGGTTGCACCTGCTCACCCCCACGGCCCAGGACACCCTCGACTTCACCGGCCCGGCCATGAATACCGGCAGTCGCCTGATCATGATCGCCACCCGCAACGGCGACACCGGACCCGTGCGCACCCATCCACCGCCCCCACCCCCGGCAGTCAACGCTCTCCATCCCCGGGTGCAAGCGGTGGCCGCTCTGGGGCCGGCCTTTCTGGTGGTCCAGGTGGACGACGGGTTCGATGACTTGGAAACCCTGGCAGAAACGTTGCGCCGCCACGAGGTCACCCGGCAATATCTTTTTCATGTGGTGGTCAGCGCCGACGTGCCCCTGGACGATCCGGTGCTTACTTTATGGGGCTGGTTTACCCGTTTCGATCCGGATGCCGACATTCATCCGGCCGGCCGGCGGATCCAGGGCAACCGGCTGCTGTTCGACTTTCCCATCACCATTGACGCCCGCTGGAAAAAGGGCTATCCACTGCCCGTCGCTTTCGACCCGGCTGTGGAACGGCGGGTGACGGAGCGGTGGCGCAGTTATGGGATCGGGTAGTATCGATTCCCGGTGAACGGTGATGGTTCCGGGTGTTCCGGGTTGACCTGCGAAGGGCGGGTGTTTACAGAATCGTTGCAAGTGCAGCGTTTCAAGGGAATGTTTGCTGTCGATGGGATGGTGAGGGATGACGGGTTGCGTGGATGCCGTCTTTGAGAAGGCTCTGGAAAAAGGATCGCGCCAGGAACGTTTGGTGCGGGACGAAGCGCTGGCCCTGGCGGCGCGGATTACCCCGGACCGGCTGCACGCACTGGGGCGGGCGGCGCTGGCCAATCGGCGCAGGCGCTTCGGAGACAGGGCGACCTTTGTGTTCAACATGCAGATCAACCCCGCCAATATTTGCGGGGCGGGTTGCACCTTCTGCAACTATGCCGCCTCGAAAAACGATCCCCATGCCTATGTGATGCGTGAGGAGGAGATCCTGGGCAAAGTGGCCCAGCTCAAGCCCACCGAGGCGCACATTGTGGGGGGGCTGAATCAGGTATGGCCATACGCGCGCAACCTGGAACTGGTGCGGCAACTGCGCGATCAGTACCCTGACCTGCACATCAAGGCCTTTACGGCGGTGGAGATCGCTTACTTTGCCAGGACCGCCCGTAAAACCGAGCGACAGGTTCTGACCGAACTCAAAGCCGCCGGGGTGGAAACCCTTCCCGGCGGTGGGGCCGAGATTTTCTCCGAACGGCTCTACCGCCAGCACTGGAAGAACAAAATCGGCCCCACCGAGTGGGTGCGTCTGCACCAGATGGCCCACGGCCTGGGGATCCACACCAACGCCACCATGCTGTTCGGGTTCGGGGACACTTGGGCCGAGCGCATTGAACACCTCTTGATCCTGCGCGAAGCCCAGGATCAGTCGGGGGGCTTCGTCTGCTTCATTCCCCTGGCCTTTCAGCCGGGGGAGGGGCGGTTTCTGACAGAAGGGCCCACCCCCCTGGAAACCCTGGCCATGACGGCCATGGCGCGCCTGGTGCTGGATAACATCGATCACATCAAATCCTACTGGCCCATGAGCGGAGTGGAGACCGCCGCTGCCGGTCTGAGCTGGGGCGCCGATGACATGGACGGCACCATCTCCGAGGAGAAGATCGCCCACCTGGCCGGCGCCACGACCCCCAAAGGCCTGGCCCGTGAACGCATGACCGAAACCATCCGCATGGCCGGTTTCACCCCCGTCGAACGGGACGGCCATTTCAAACCCATCCCAAAGCGGGCGCCTGAAGGGCAGAGAAGCACAGACAAACCAACGAACCAAAAAACAGAGTAACCAAACAACCAAACAACCGGACAAACCGAACAACCGAACAACCGACTAACCGTACAACCGTACAACCGAACAACCGACTAACCGTACAACCAACGAACCGAACAACCGAACAACCGAACCACCGAACAACCGGACAACAGCCCATGCACTACCCCATCGCCATGATTCCCTACGCCAATATGGCCCCCTACCTTGAAATGGGGCCGCCTCCGGAGTGTTATTTTGTGAACTGTTTGCCGCGCAACAGCATCGCGGCGTTGCAAAGCGGTGCGGTCTGGGCCGCGGCGGTGCCTGTGGGCGGCTTGCCGATACTGAAGGAAGTGGTGGAACCCATCGGCCTGTTCGGCATCGGTGCGCGGGGTGGGGTGATGAGCGTGCTCTTTTTTTCCGACCGCCCCTTTGATGGATTTGCGGCCCCTTTGACCGTGCGTCTGACCGGGGAATCGGCCTCCAGCGTTCGGCTGCTCTATCTGTTGATGGGTTGGCAGCATGGGTTTGACCGCGTCGCCCCCCTGGCCGCGTCCGGGGCGGTGGCCAACGGCCAGCTGGTCATCGGGGATACCGCCCTGAAATGGTGCTATCAATTTGAACAGCAGGGCATGGTGAAGGGATATGGCCATGTGGCGGATCTGGCCACCTTATGGGAGCAGCGGTGGCAGTTGCCATTCGTGTTTGCCCGCTGGGTGGTGCGCCTGGATGCCCCCGAAGTGATCAAACGCCGGTTGCGCGAGTGGCTGGATGGGTTTGCGAACCAGGAGGCGGCGCTCATCGAGCGTGCGGTACCCAAGGTCGCCACCCGCCTGGCGCTGCCGGACGATTATGCTCGGCGCTATCTGAAAATCATTCGGCGCTGCCTGACCGCCGACGACCAGGCCGGCCAGGATCAATTCCTTCAGGGGTGGGAACACCACGGAGCCGGTCGGTCCACGGTATGGTTTACAACGCAGGGGAAGGAAATTGGCAATGGCACGCACCCCCACAACCCATAAATCGGATGGTCCGCAAACAGCCCGCCTGGACCACAAAGCGGCGCTGGAACTGCTGACCCAGGCCCCCATGGGCGAGTTGATGGCCATGGCCCACAACGAGCGCTTGCGCCGTTTTCCGGATGGTCGGGTCACTTTCGTGTTCGACACCAACCCCAACTATACCAACGTCTGCGTCACCCGTTGCCGATTCTGCGCCTTCTGCCGGATGCCCGGCGATGCGGATGCTTATACGCTGACGCCGGCCGAGGTGGCCGCCAAGGTCAAGCGGGCAGGGGACCTGGGCGCCACCACGGTGCTGATCCAGGGCGGCCACAACCCCCGGATGCATCTGGCCGACTGGTTGGCCTACATCCGGGCCATCCGGGACGCTTGTCCTCAGATCCACATCCACCCTTTCAGCCCGGCGGAGTATCTCTTCATGGCCCGGCAGGAGAAAACCGATGTGGAAACGATCCTTGCAGCAGTTTATAATGAAGGGATCCGCACCATCCCGGGCGGCGGCGCCGAGATTCTCAGTGAGCGCGTGCGCCGGGCCATTGCCCCGCACAAAGCCGACACCCGGCAGTGGCTGGCGGTTTGTGAAGCAGCGCACCGGATCGGGTTTCGCACAACGGCGACGATGATGTATGGACATGTGGAAACCGATTTGGAAATTGTGGACCATTTGATGCTGCTGCGTGATCTGCAGGACCGCACCGGCGGATTCGCCAGCTTCATTCCCTGGTCCTTCAAACCGGGGGACACCGACTTGGGACATGAGATTCCCGGAGCCGTCCATCCGGCCAAATATGTGCGCATCATCGCCCTGGCCCGCCTGGTACTGGATAATTTCGACCATATCCAGTCTTCCTGGTTCAGCGAGAACGTGGCCGCCGGTCAGTTGGGCCTGCTGGCCGGGGCCGACGACTTCGGTGGTCTTCTGGTGGAGGAGAACGTGCTGCAGCAAGCTGGCCACGAGCGGGCAACGACTCTGGAGAACGTCCTGACCATCATCCGCCGCGCCGGCTTCACCCCGGCCCAGCGGGACTCCCATTACCAGGTTCTGCGCGCCTTCGATCCGCCGGCGCCGGTGGGGTGGCGGTGAACCACGCGTAACGTCCTATTCTTAAAACGGCCTTTATTCCCCAACGCTTTCTATCGTCCGTTTGTACTGCACACCAAAGCGTCGCATGCGGTTCCAGACGGTGACGCGCGTGACACCTAGTCGTTCGGCAGCCTTGGACTGATTGCCGTCGGCCGCCTCCAGGGCTTCGAGCAGTTCGAGCCGTTGGACCTCCTGGCGGTTGAAGGCGGAACGGGGTGGCGGTGGCTGTTGGCAGGCCCCACCATTGTAAATGTTGGGCGGCAGATGGTGGGGTTGGATCATGGCGTCCTGGCAAGTCACGAAGGCATACTCAAAGGCGCTTTTCAACTCCCGCACATTCCCGGGCCAGGGATAGTCGAGCAAGCAGGCCATGGCATCGTTGCTGATGCCACGGATCGGTTTGCG
The DNA here is from genome assembly GCA_018224505.1 of Desulfatitalea sp. Classification (GTDB taxonomy): domain Bacteria; phylum Desulfobacterota; class Desulfobacteria; order Desulfobacterales; family Desulfosarcinaceae; genus Desulfatitalea. The sequence continues at coordinate 16,141 of JAGTVD010000365.1, forward strand.
GTTTTTGAGGCGGATCTTTTGAAAAAACGCGTCCGCCAGCAGAGGGATGTCTTCCTTGCGCGCCCGCAGCGGCGGCAGGTGGATGGGAATGACGTTGATCCGGAAGAAGAGATCCTCGCGGAAGGTTCCCTTGGCGATCAGTTCCCGCAGGTCGTGGTTGGTGGCCGTAATGATCCGTACATCCACGGGCGTGGGGGTGGCGTCGCCGACCCGTTCAATGATTTTTTCTTCCAACACCCGCAGGAGTTTCACCTGCGTGGAAAGGGGCAGATCGCCGATTTCGTCCAGGAAGATGTCGCCGCCGTCAGCGCTTTCGAAACGGCCGACGCGGCTGCGGTAGGCACCGGTGTAAGCGCCCTTGACGTGGCCGAACAGTTCGCTTTCCAGCAGCGATTCGGTGAATGCGGCGCAGTTGACCTTCACAAAGGGCTTTGCGCTGCGGTCGCCGCTTTGGTGGATGGCTTGCGCGGCCAGTTCTTTGCCGGTGCCGCTTTCGCCGAGGATGATCACCGGGGCGTCGGATTGGGCCGCGTTGGCGATCAGTTCGAAAACCTGGCGCATGGCGGGGTTGGATCCGATGATGCCGCAGAAGCTGTCGTCCGAGCGCAGCTGCCGTTCGTAGGCCGCCAATTGGCTCTCTTTTTCGATCAGTTCAGTGATGTCGGTGATGGTTTCCACGGCGCCCATCACATCGCCATGATCGTCGCGCAGCAAACAGGCATTTTTAAGTGCGTGCACGGGGGAGCCGTCCTTGCGTATAAAAACGCACTGACGCGCCTTGACCGGTTGGCCCTTGAAGAGCGTACACCATTGGCGGCCGTCATTGCACCGGATATTTTCACATATATCGCAATGGAGCACGGTGCAATCCTTGCCGATCAGTTCGGCGCGGCTGTAGCCCGTAATGCGCTCCAGGGCGTCGTTGATGGCGACGATGACACCGCGCTCATCGACGATCATCAAACCGTCACGGATGGTGTTGACCACGGTCTTCCAATAGCGGTCCAGTTCGTGTTCAATCATTGAATTGCACCTGTTCAATTTTAACATCTGTCAAAGCTGAAAACTTTAACACTTTAACACCTTGCGGGCAATGGAAGAATAACAGGAATGGTTGGACATTTAGTGCAATGTGTGAAAGATGAGGGGTTGTCCGCGGTGTGGTGTGGCGATGCGTCCCATGGCATCACGATTGCAGTAACTACGCCCCATTACGTTCAAAGGAGTGATATGTCCTTGAGTGATGACGCGGATTATCGCCTTGATTTCAGAGGCGCCATTACATCCCTGACCCTGCTCAAATTGACCCGGGTCTTCAGGGAGATGAAAACGGACCAGACCTTGGAGGTGCTCGGGCTGGATGCGGACACCCGTTCCGACCTGTTCCGGTTGCTGCCAGAGGTGGCCTACAAGCTGATTGCCATCGATGAGCACGACGAGGCATCCATTCGGGTTTATTTACGTAAAACATGACAAGAGGGAAAAGGGGAGCCATGAGTTTTCAAAAACGACTGACATCTGGCGAATTTGTGGTTTTGGCGGAGATGAATACCCCCAAGGGTGTGGACATCTCTCAGCTGATGACCAATGCCCGCAGGATCAAGGGCCGGGTGGATGCCGCGGTTGTGCCCGATATGGACAACGGCGTCATGCGCATGAGTGCCCTGGCGGGTGGTGTGCTGGTACAACAGCAAGGTCTCGAAGCGATCATCCATGTCTATTGCCGGGATCGCAACCGAATGGCGCTGCAGGGTGATATCCTGGCCGCCCATGTGCTGGGTATCCAGAACCTGGTGGTGGTCCACAGCGAAGACGTGGCCAACAGCGATCATCGGGACGCCAAGCCGGTTAACGACCTGGACGAGGTTGCGCTGCTGGAAACCATCCGCTCGCTTCAGAAGGGCAAGGATATGTCCGGCTTCGAGCTGGAAGGGACACCGACCTTCACCACCGGCTGTACGGTGGGCGCCTTTGCCGACGACCAGCAGATGGCGGCGGAATTGGCATTGACGCGCCGGAAGGTGGAAGCCGGGGCCCAATTCATCGTGACCCCGCCGGTCTTCGATGTGGAGCGCTATGGCGTCTTTCTGAGCGCCGCCGGTGAGTTGGGTGTGCCGATCATCGCCACCATTTTTCTGATCAAATCGGTGGGCATCGCCCGTTACATGGCGTTGAACGAACCGGGGGCGCACATCAGTGAAGAGATGATCCGTCGCATTCGCAAGGCTCCGGATCGCGAGGCCGAGTGTCTCAAGATCGCCGGTGAGACCATCGCCGCTTTGAAAAACAAGGTGGCCGGGGTAAAGATTGAAACCCACGGATGGGAACATCGACTGGGCGCCATTCTGGACTATGCGGGGCTGTAGCCGGCCGCCGCGCAGGGCGTTGCCGGCGCATGTGCCCGTGACGACCATCAGCGGAAACAACATTCAACCATGAGTAAGGTATCCATGACTGATCATACAAATGACGCCCAAACGACCGTTCTCGTTATCGGTGGCGGTGTCGGCGGCATCAAGGCCGCCATGGACTTGTCGGAAGCGCAGAAGGATGTGCTGCTGGTCGACAAGGCCGCAGCCATCGGTGGCTTGATGACCCAACTGGACCGCACCTTTCCCACCAACAACTGTGACTTGTGCACCATTTCACCGCACCTGTCGGCCGGCGCCCGGCAGCAGCATATCGATCTGATGCCGCTGACCCAGGTGACCGCGGTGACCGGCGAGGCCGGTGATTTTACCGTTACGTTGACCAGCACGCCGCGTTATATCGATCTGGAAAAATGCACGGCTTGCGGTGAATGTCATAAAAAATATCCCGAGTGTGTCCGCTTCTATCCCGGTCTGGACCATCGGGCCCCTACCTGTATGCGCTATCCCCAAGCCACGCCCCAGGCTTTTTCCATTGATATGGCGGCGTGCAAGGACGTGAATGGCCTCGTCAACGTTTGCCCGGCCAATGCCATTGTCGTCGATGACCAGGAAAAGGTGGCCACCCGCAGGGTGTCGAGCATTATCCTGGCCGTGGGCGCCGATCTGTTCGATCCGGACAAATTGGATCATTTCGGCCATGGCCGCTATCCGAACGTGGTGACCGGGTTGGAATACGAGCGGATCATGTCGGCGTCGGGTCCCACGCTAGGCGAGCTGGTGCGCCCTTCGGACGGCGTGCCGCCCAAGCGGGTGGCTTGGATCCAGTGCGCCGGCTCCCGCGGTATCAACCGCGAGGATGTTTCCTACTGCTCCAGTGTGTGCTGCATGTACGCCCTCAAAGAGGCCATCGTGACCAAGGAGCGGTTCCAGGACGATATTGAGACGACCATTTTTTACATGGACATGCGCACCTTCGGCAAGGATTACGAAGGTTATTACCAGCGGGCGAAGGATCAGTATGGTGTCCGCATGGTGCGCTGCCGTCCCCACAGTATCGTTCCCGATTCGACCGGGCAGCAGCTGCACATTGCCTATGCCACCGATGAGAATTCGGGGATGACCACCGAACTATTCGATATGGTGGTGCTTTCCACCGGTTTTCGGCCCTCGTCACACACCACGCGGCTGGCCGAAATTCTGGGCGTCGAACTCAATGCCCATCAATTTGTTCGCGGCGGTAATTTTGAACCGGTGGTCACCAGCCGGCCGGGGATCTATGTGTGCGGGGTGATTGAAGGCCCCAAAGACATTCCCGAAACAATGGTGCAAGCCAGTGCCGCGGCCTGTATGGCCGCCCGCCATACAGGCCATGCCGGATCCGCCGCGGAAGTGGAAAGCGAGTACCCGCCCGAGCGGGATGTGATCGGTGAAACGCCGCGGATCGGGGTTTTTGTGTGTGATTGCGGCCAGAACATCGGTGGCGCCATGGATGTGGACGCGGTGGTGCAGGAAGCTGCCAAATATCCCCATGTGGTGCATGTGGAGATGGCCGGCCATGGCTGCGGCCAGGAAGCATTGGATCGCATGCGCCAGATGATTCAGGAGAAAAATCTCAATCGTGTCGTGGTCGGTGCCTGTTCGCCCCGCACCCATGAAGGGCTGTTTCAGGAGAACCTGCGCAAGGCCGGATTGAACAAATACCTGCTGGATATCGCCAATATCCGTGACCAGAACGCCTGGGTGCATGGTGGAGCCCGGGAACTGGCCACCGCCAAGGCCAAGAAACTGATCCGCATGGCCGTGGGCGGCGTGGCCCAGGCCGGGCCGTTGCGGGAGCATCGGCTGCCGATAAACAAAGATGTGCTGGTCATAGGCGGCGGCGTGTCCGGAATGAGCTCGGCTCTGGCCTTGGGCGATCAAGGCTACAAAGTGGTGCTGGCCGAACGTACCGGTCGCTTGGGCGGTTTGGCGGCGATCATCCGACGCAATCTGGAAGGGGATGATGTTCGGGCTTACGTGGCGCAACTGGTCGAGAAGGTGCAGGCCCACGATCAGATCGAAGTGATCACCAACGCCATCGTGGTGGATCATAGCGGAATGCCGGGCAAATTCCAGACCGGCTTCCAAATCGGTCCCCGGATGTACTACCGCCAGATCGAACACGGCGCCACGGTGATGGCCACTGGTGCGCTGGCCCACCGACCCGACCAATATCTGCTCGGTCGCCACAAGGCGGTGATGACCCAGCTCGACCTGGACGATTTGCTGGAGACCCAACCGGAGCAGGTGAGCAATTGGGAGTGCATGGTGATGGTCCAGTGTGTCGGTTCACGCACCGCCGATAATCCCAACTGCTCGCGCATATGCTGCCAGAGCGCCATCAAAAATGCCTTGCGCCTGACGGATCTCAATCCGGATATGCGTGTATTTATTCTCTACCGCGATATGCGCACCTACGGTTTCAGCGAAGATGCTTATATCGAGGCTCGACGGCGGGGTGTGATTTTCGTACGCTACCAGGCGGACATACCCCCTCGGGTGACGGCGGACGGCGACCGGGTCACGGTCCATTTCCACGACCCGATCCTGGGGCGAGACATGGAAGTGACGGCCGATTGTCTGGGGTTGAGCACCGGCCTGCTGGCCGATGATGAAACCACCGAGGATCTGGCGGCCATTTTCCACCTCAATCGGACCGAGGACGGCCATTTCCTCGAGGATCATGTCAAACTCAAACCGTTGGATATGTCCGTGCCGGGCTTTTTTGTTGCCGGTACCGCCCACTCACCGCGCACCATCCGCGAAAGCATCGCCCAGGCCCAGGGTGTGGCAGGCCGCATCCAGGGGCTGCTGGCCCAGGATGTGATCAACCTGGGAGCCGTGGTGGCCCGCGTGGATCGGGATAAATGCGCCACTTGTCTGGTGTGTGTGCGGGCCTGTCCCTACCATGTACCTTTTATCAACGAAGACCGTTATTCGGAAATCGATCCTGCCAAGTGCCACGGTTGCGGTATCTGTGCGGCCGAGTGCCCGGCCAAGGCCATCCAGCTCTCCTGTTTCGAGGATGCGCCGATCATGGCCAAGTTGGAAGGATTGCTGGAAAGGATCGCCTGATGGAAACATTCGAACCCGTTATTGTCGCCTTTTGCTGCCATTACTGCGCCTACACGGCTGCTGACATGGCCGGTACCATGCGCTTGGATTATCCGGCCAATGTCAAAATCGTGCGGGTGCCGTGCAGCGGCAAGGTCGACCCGATACATATGATGAAGGCGCTGGAACTGGGCGCCGACGGGGTTTTGGTGGCCGGTTGCCTGGAGGGCGACTGCCATTTCAAAACCGGCAATGTCAAAGCCGCCCGGCGTGTCACCTATGTCCAAACGCAGTTGGAAGAGATCGGTGTCGAGCCGCAACGGCTGGCCATGGTCACCATGTCTGCCGGTATGGGCACCCGATTCGCAGCCATTGCCAATGAATTTACGGAACAGATTCGCAAGCTGGGTCCCAATCCCGTGGCCGCCGCCCGCAAGGCGCAAGCGGCGCCGGCGCCGGTTGCCCAGGTCAATTAAAGGAGAAGAAACGATCATGATAACAGCTGAACGGAAACCCCTGGCCGAGATCATCGATTATATCGATAATTGCCGGCGTATTCTTCTGGTGGGGTGCAACGAGTGCGTGACGGTGTGCGCGGCCGGCGGCCGCAAAGAGGTGGCCATGCTGGCTTCCGCTATGCAAATGGACTTCATGAAACGGGGCAAGACGGTGGATATCCGGGAGATGACCCTGGAGCGCCAATGCGAGCCGGAGTATGTGGAGGAGCTGGCACCCTTCATCGATCAAGCGGATGCGGTGGTATCCATGGCCTGTGGTTGCGGCGTACAGGAAGTGGTCCGGCGTTTTCGTGGCAAAAGGGTCTATCCTGCCGTGAACACTTCGTTCATGGGAGCCGCCGAGCGCCCTGGCGTTTGGGCTGAGCGCTGTCATGGCTGTGGTAACTGCCTGCTTGGATTGACTGGCGGCATCTGTCCCATCGCCCGTTGTTCCAAACGGTTGATGAACGGACCCTGCGGCGGATCGAGCAAGGGCAAGTGTGAGGTCAGCACCGAAATTGACTGCGTGTGGCAGCTGATCTGGGATCGGCTCAAAGAGCTGGGCATCGAAGACCGGTACGAAGAGATCATTCTGGCTAAGGACTGGCGTACGGAAAGGGGCGGCGGGCCTCGCAAGATCGTGAGAGAGGATTTGGCACAATGATAACTGACAGCGTATTGGAAAAAGTGTTTGCGGCCGGGCATATTGCGGTCACCGGCGAATGCGGCCCCCCCCGGGGCGCCATGCCCGAAGTGGTCAAGGAAAAGGCTGAAAAGTTGAGAGGGTACGTGGATGCGGTGAATGTGACGGACAATCAGACCGCCATGGTCCGCATGTCCAGTTTCGCCGCCAGCCTGTTCCTCCAGCAGATGGACATGCCGCCGGTGATGCAGATGGTTTGCCGTGACCGCAACCGTCTGGCCATGCAGGCGGACATCATCGGTGCTTACGCCCACGGGATCAACACTTTGCTGTGCCTTTCCGGCGATCATCCCCATTTTGGCGATCATCCCATGGCCGCCGGGGTGTTTGACCTGGACTCGATCCAGCTGATACAAACCGTCAAACGCATGCGCGATGAAGGCAAGTTTCAAGGTGGCGCGGATATTAAAGGGCCGCCCAAAATGTTTATCGGCGCTGCCGCCAATCCGTTTGCCGATCCTTTCGAGTTGCGGGTGGCCCGCCTTGCCAAGAAGGTGAGGGCGGGGGTTGATTTTATCCAGACCCAGTGTATCTATAATATGGATAAATTCGAGCAGTGGATGAAGGGTGTGCGTGAGCGGGAATTGCACAAAGAGGTGTACATCATGGCCGGTGTAACCCCCATGAAGTCGGTCGGAGCAGCCCGGTACATGAAAAACAAGGTGCCCGGCATGGATGTGCCCGATCACCTGGTGGAACGCATGGCCAAAACCCCCAAAGAGAAGCAAGCCCAGGAAGGGATCGATATTTGTGTCGAAACCATTCAACGGCTGTTGTCCATCGAGGGCGTTGCTGGTATACATATTATGGCCATTGAGTGGGAATCGGCGGTGCCGGAGATTGTGGAACGTTCCGGGCTATATCCGAGGCCTCAGGTGTAAGCGGGAGGCATCGGGGCCGATCGCTTCCGCGCATCGGCCCCCGTGGAGAGTTTCTTAATGCATCAAGGAGGATAAGAATCATGAGCGACAAGCCGTTGATATTGGTAGTGGATGACGATCCCGACCTGGTCGAGTCGGTGAGCATGAAGTTGGAGAGCAAGAATTACCGTGTGGCCAAAGCTTACGATGGCGTTGAGGCTTGGGACAAGATCAAAGCCGAAAGGCCGGCACTGTTGATTCTGGATGTGATGATGCCCAGGAAAAATGGCTATGTGTTGTGCAATGAGATCAAAAACGATCCCCAGTACAAGGATATCGTGGTGGTGCTGCTCACCGCGGTGGCCGACGCAGTAGCCAACACCAGTTACACCCATGTCGACGGCAAAAATACACTGGCTGACGATTTCATCCCCAAACCCATCGATTTGGACAAACTGATGGAGATCGTGGCCGACAATCTGGAATAGAATGGGCTCACAGCCCATCCAACGATTGCAAACAGGTGGCCCGGACAGGCGCGCTCCCCAGCCGTTACCGGTTCGTGCGCAGTTATCCGCCGGCCGGTGTGTGAATGGTCCGCCAACCAGATTCCAGGCTCGATGGTGCCGCTGGGCTCACCTGTTTGTCATTCAACTCCCTCAAGCTGTTATGATGCGGCTGACGCGATCCTTATGACGGATGAGATTGCCATTAGTGGTATTAAAATCAGCCCCCCCGCATTGGCGCTGCAGCTTCGAACCGATTCGGCAACGAGCGATCTGACCCCCAGGCTATGCCGTCTGTTGACAATTGCCAGGGTCAATATCGCCTTTATGACCGCCATTGGGCAGGCACCCCATACATACACGCTCTGCTGCATTGATCCGGACCAGCGGGAAAAAGTGACCCACATGGTGGATCAGGATGCCCAGTTGAAGGCATCCATCACCTACGGTTCGGTTTTGGGTTTGCTGACGCTATACCCGCACCGCGGCAGTCTGCAGTTATTGGGCTTGGCAGTGCAGGCGTTGAGTGATGCAGGGATTGCCATTTATGGGTTGGCCTCATCCATAGCTGCCTTGACCGTGGCCATCGATTTTTCAAGGCTGGAGGAAGCAGCCGCGCTGCTGGCGGAGCGATTCGATTTGCCACGCAACCCACCGCCCGTGCAGCCCGGCATCACGGTGCGCCAGGAGAAGCGGATTCGTTGATGACAGTCCGTCTGTCGTCTCACAACGCCGTCTCGGAATTCATCTTTTATGGAAACCATCGCCGTCTATTGGGAACCGATCATTAGGACGTACGGGTTTCAGGTTCAGCAGGGGCTATTGTGGCATCCATTGCGCATACCGCTTTGCCTGCTGGGCGCCTGGGCCCGACGGCTTCAGGAGATGGATGTTGCGGATATGGCTTTTCGGATGGTGTGGGCACAGGTGGAGGATTCGGATCACCTTAAGGTTACATTGGTTTGCGAGGCTGGTGACTGGGAGCGGGTACGGCGGCATTGGCGTTCTCCGGAAGGCGGCGACGACAATGGTCGGATCGCATCCGGGATGCCGGTGGACCTGGTTTTCTTTCATGGTCCCCACTTCGGAGACCGATATGGGATTATGGACTTCACTTACAAGGCACTGGCCCGGGAAAAGGTGCCGCTGGTGGCTGCGGTCTGTTCCGCGGCGACCATCTACCTGGTGTTGCCGGCGGGGATGGGACCGGACACCCGAACCTTGCTGTCGGGGGCTTTCGAAATTCCCACGACGGTCCCAGGTGCCAGGCGCAACAAAGCGTCGGCGGACGGTGATGGACGATCATGAATGAGCATCTTTACAGGGAACTTGATTGGCGATTACGGGTATTCGACTCGCTCTCCTTTCCTACACTGATATTGAAACCCGACCGGGTGATACTGACGGCCAATCAGATTTTTCTGGAAAAATACGGGGTCGATATGGACCACGTTGTGGGCCGGCGCTGCCATGAGGTGTTCTACGGCGCCGAAACCTGTCCCAACAAAGTGTGCCCTTTTACCAAGGTACTCAGTGAGAAGGTCGGTACCTCGGCCATGCGCCGTTTCACCACCCGAACGGGCAAGCGGCTCTATGAAGATCGCGTGTTCTCTCCGATTCTCGACGACAATGGCGAAGTGGCCTATATCATGGAGAGCGTTCGGGATGTCACCCGGCAGAAGCATCTGGAACTGGCGCTGAAGGAGACCGAGGATTTCCTTGAAAAGGTGATCCTGGGTTCGCCCATCGCCATTGTTGCCGCCGATCGTTATGGCCATATTCTGCTGATGAATCCCGCTGCGGAAGAGTTGTTCGGGTACACCAACACCTTCGCCATCCGCCATCTGACGGCCCACCAGCTCTATCCGGCCGGAACCGCCACCAGCATCATGCGGCAGCTGAAGGATAGCCGCGGCAAGCTGCCC
>JAGTVD010000366.1 GCA_018224505.1 Desulfatitalea sp.
CCCCATCATTGCGGACAACTGTTCCCGGGCATGGGCTATGTCGAAACGGTCGCCTTGCTCGCCGGTTTGCATGGTGACCGTCTTGGAAAGTCCGGTATGCTTTTCCAAAGCGGTCACTTCCAGCATACAACATGTTGTATGAGCGCGGGCAGGGAAATCGCAATTGTAATTCAAAATGCGACCTGCCACCCAGTGGAAGCGACGTCCACCCGTTCAACCCCCCAAAACCCTAAAAACCCAAAAAACCCCACAAACCCCACAAACCCAACAAACCCCACCCGCTACTTCTTCTTGCCCCCCAACTGCCCCAAAGCAGCGAAGGGGTTGTTGAAAGGCTGTTTTTCGGGTTTGCCGGGCTTCTGGGGTTTACCCCGCCCTCCGGGCTTTTTGGATGGCGGTCCGCTCTTGTCCGTCGGGCGGTCTTTGCGCGTTGCCGCAGCGGCGGTTGCGTCGGGTCTGGCGCCGCTGCGCATGGAGAGACTGATGCGTTTGCGCTCCGAGTCCACCTCCAATACGGTGACCAACACCTTCTGCTGCACTTTGACCACCTCGGCCGGGTCCTTGACGAAGCGGTCGGCCAGTTCGCTGACGTGGACCAGCCCGTCCTGATGGACGCCGATGTCCACGAAGGCGCCGAACTTGGTCACATTGGTGACGATGCCGGGCAACTGCATGCCGGGCTCCAGGTCCTTCATTTCGGTGACATTGCCGGCAAAGGCGAAGACCTCGAAGGTCTGGCGCGGGTCGCGGCCCGGTTTGGCCAGTTCGTCCATGATGTCGGTCAGCGTGGGCAGGCCCACGGTGTCGGTCACATAGCGCTGGATGTCGATCCGTTGGCGCAGTTCCGGTTTTTGCACCAGTTCCTGCACCGTGCAGCCCAGGTCGGCGGCCATGGCATCCACGATGGGGTAGCTCTCCGGATGCACCGCGCTGGCGTCCAGGGGATTGGCGGCGTCCTGGATGCGCAGAAACCCGGCCGCCTGTTCGAATGCCTTGGGGCCCAGACGGGGCACTTTGTGCAGCGTCTTGCGGGCGTCAAAGGGGCCGTTGGCATCCCGGTGGGCCACAATGTTGCGCGCCAGCTGGGGGCCCAGGCCGGACACATAGGTAAGCAGTTGCGCGCTGGCCCGGTTCAGATCCACCCCCACGCCGTTGACACAGCTCATCACCACATCGTCCAGGCCGGCTTTCAGGGCGCTTTGATCCACATCGTGCTGATACTGGCCCACGCCGATGGATTTGGGGTCGATCTTGACCAGTTCGGCCAGCGGATCCATGAGCCGACGGGCGATGGAGACCGATCCGCGCACGGTCAGGTCCTGGTCGGGAAATTCTTCCCGCGCCACTTCCGAGGCCGAATAGATCGACGCTCCGCTTTCGTTGACCAGGAGCACCACCACTGATTCGCCCAGACCGAGGTCGCGCACGAAGGTTTCGGTTTCACGGCCGGCTGTGCCGTTGCCGATGGCGATGGCTTCGATTTCGAATTGGACGCACAACTGACGCAGCGTGTGCCGTGCCTTTTCCGCCTGCCCCTCGCCGGTGTGGGGATAGACCGTGTCGTGGTGCAGCAGCTTGCCTTGCGGGTCCAGGCAGACCACCTTGCAGCCCGTGCGAAAGCCCGGATCGACACCCATCACGCGCTTGGCGCCCAGCGGCGGCGCCAGCAGCAGCTCGCGCAGGTTCGCGGCGAACACCCGGATCGCCTCGGCATCGGCACGTTCCTTGAGCGCCACCCGCAGCTCGGTCTCCAGGGATCGTGACAGCAATCGTTTGTAGCTGTCGTGGGCCGCCTGGCGCACCTGGGCGCTGTCCGGCCCGTCGCCCTTGACGAACAAATATTCGAGCTGGGTCAGCGCCTCGGTCTCATCGGGCAGGATGGAGAGCGACAACACCTCTTCGCGCTCGCCCCGCCGCATGGCCAGCATGCGGTGGGAGGGCACTGTTCCGGCCGATTCCTGCCAGTCGAAATAGTCTTTGAATTTGGCCCCTTGCGCCTCTTTGCCGTCGATGACCGTACTGCGCACCACTGCCTTTTGGGCAAACAAGGCCCGCAGCCGCGCCCGGGCGCTTTCATCCTCGTTGACCATTTCAGCCATGATGTGCCGAGCGCCCTCCAGGGCCTCGTCCGCCGACGCCACCCCTTTTTCCGCATCGACGAAGGTGAGGGCCGCCTGCTCCGGATCGGTCCCCTCCTGGGCCAGCAGCAGCAGCGCCAGCGGCTCCAATCCCTTTTCACGGGCAATGGTGGCCTTGGTGCGTCGTTTGGGCCGGTAGGGCAGGTAGATGTCCTCCAAGACCGCCATGGTGTCCGCCCCCAGGACCCGCTGCTGGAGTTCGTCGGTCAGGTGGCCGTTTTTTTCAAGGCTGGCCAGAATGGCCTCCCGCCGGCTGTCCAACTCGGCCAGTTGGCCGATGCGATCCCGCACCGCGGCGATCTGCACTTCGTCCAAACTGCCGGTGGCCTCTTTGCGGTAGCGGGCGATGAAGGGCACCGTGCCGCCATCGTCCAAAAGAGCGGCGACGGCCTCGATCTGGTGGGGCGCAATGCCCAATTCGGTGGTGATGGTGGCAAGATGTTGGGCATTCATGGCGTTTTCTCCTGGTGCTGGGTGATTCTACCGCCGGCAAGGCGGGGATTCATCGACCCGTTGGTCACAAAAACGCTCCGAGCTATATGTGTTGGGTGGGGTAATTGTCAAGTGGCGTGGGGTTTGAGCATTTTGCGATTGTGGAAGAAGAACGAAGACCCGTCCATCAATTTATAAAACAAGGGCACGAACAGCAACGCCAGGGTGCTGGCCAGGATCATACCGCCCACGACGACGGTGCCGATTTCCTGGCGGCTGGCCGCGCCTGCGCCGGTGGCAAAGACCAGGGGCAGGGTGCCGATGATAAATGTCATGGCGGTCATGGTGATGGCCCGGAAACGCTGTTTGACCGCCACCAGGGCCGCCTCAGTGGCATCCATGCCCTGTTGCTCGCGGTTCTGGGCCGCGAACTCCACGATCAGAATGGCGTTCTTGGCCGCCAGGCCGATGAGCACCAGTAATCCCACCTGGAAGTAGATGTCGTTGGGAAACCCCCGCAGCATGGCCGCCAGCGATCCGCCGAGCACACCGAAGGGCACGGCCGAGGCCACGGCCAAGGGCAGGGTCCAGCGCTCGTACTGGGCCGCCAGGATCAGCAGCACCATGACCAGGCCGAGGCCGAAAGCCAGGGCGCCGGTGCCGGCGGCCGCATCCAGTTGGAAGGCTTCGCCGATCCAACCGATGGTGGTGGTGCCGTCCGTGAGCACTTGCGCCGCCACTGCCTCCATGGCCGCTTTGGCTTGCCCGGTGGTGTAGCCCGGGGCGGCGTCGGCCAAAAACCGGGCGGCGCTGTTGAGGTTGTAGCGGTTGATGATATCGGCACCCGCCACCCGTTCCAAGGTGACTATAGTGCTCAGGGGGAGCATCTCGCCATGGGCCGAACGCACGAACACCTGGTTCAGATCTTCGGGCCGGCTCCTGAAATCCTTTTCCGACTGCAGATTGACCTGCCAATTGCGTCCAAACATACTGAAGTCATTGACATACAGAGATCCGAAGGTGCTCTGCATGGTCTCGAATACCTGATTGATGGGTACCCCTATGTCGCGTGCCTTCTCGCGGTCCACCGTGGCCTGATAGCGGGGAATCTTGGTATCGAGGGTGGTGCGGGCGTTGGCCAGTTCCGGGCGGGCATTGGCCGCCGCCATCAGTTCCCCGGCCAGGGCTTCGATCCGGGCGGGGGTGGCATTGCCGCGCACTTCCAGATAGCCTTCCACACCACCGGTCAGGGATAACCCCTGGATGGGCGGCGGTGTAAAGGCGATCACATTGGCTTCCGGTATCCCGAGGCCCAGCCCCATGATCTGTCCCGCCACGGACGCGGCGTCCTGGCCGGGGCCTTGGCGTTCACTCCAATCGGTCAGGTCCATGAATCCCATGCCGGCGTTGGTGCGCAGTGATCCGGCAAAGATGTCGAACCCGGCGACGATGGTAAGATTTTGAATTTCTTTCCGTTCCGTGACCCGATCGCTCAATGTGTCACGCACCGCTTCCGTCCGTGGCAGGGCCGAGGCCGGCGGCAGTTGGAACACCACCATGGCCACGCCCTGGTCTTCCTGGGGCACCAGGCCCGCTGCCATCCGGTTCACCAGGAACAAGGTGCCGCCGACCAGGACGACGAACAGCAGCACGCCGATTACGGCATGGCGCAAAATTTTTTCCACGCCCCAGACCAGGGCATTGGTCAGCTTGTCGAAGGCGGTGTTGAACAGGGCAAACGGCTTGCGCACCCTGCGGGGTTTGCGGTCCAGGAGCAGCGCGCACATGGCCGGGGTCAGGGTCAGGGCCACCACGCCGGAAACCACCACCGAAACGGCAATGGTCACGGCAAACTGGCGGTACAGTTCGCCGGTCATCCCACCGAGAAAGGCCACCGGTGCAAAGACCGCCACCAGCACAAGGGTGGAGGAGATCACGGCGCCGGCCACCTGCTTCATGGTCTCGATGGCCGCTTGGCGGGCCTTCATCTGCTGTTCGCGCATGAGCCGGTCGACGTTTTCCATGACGATGATGGCGTTGTCCACTACGATGCCGATGGCCAGCACCAGGCCGAACAGGGTCAGCAGGTTGATCGAAAAGCCCATGGCCAGCATGCCGGCGAAGGTGCCGATCAGTGAAACCGGAATGGCCGCCACCGGGATCAGCGTGGCCCGGAAACTTTGCAGGAAAACATAGGTGACCAGGATGACGAGAAGCACGGCTACGATCAGGGTGATGAACACCTCGCGGATGGAGATTTCAACGAACTGGGTGGTGTCATAGGCAACGGTATAGGCGACACCTTCCGGGAAGTTGGCGGCCATACGGTCAAAGGCCTGGTAAACCGCGCTGGCCGTATCCAGGGCGTTGGCGCCCGGTTGCAGATAGATTCCCAGGGGGACCGCCGGTCGGCCGTTGTACGCCGCTGAAGAGGCGTAGCTCTGGGAGCCCAGTTCCACCCGGGCCACATCCCCCAGGCGCAGGGTGCTGCCGCTTTCGCCGGCGCGCAGGATGATGTTTTCGAACTCCGCCGGCCCCGTCAGCTGTCCCCGGGCGGTGACGGAGAAGGTAAAGGCTTGTCCCTCGGGGGAAGGCTCGGCACCGATCCGTCCGGCGGCAAACTGGGCGTTCTGTTCACGGATGGTGGCGGCGATGTCCGAGGGGGTCAATTGAAACTGGGCCAGTTTTTCCGGATTGAGCCAAACACGCATTGAGTAATCCTGGGCACCGAACAGCGCGGCTTCGCCCACGCCGGGCAGGCGCACCAGTTCGTCGAGCACATTGAGAAGGGCGTAGTTGCTCATGAACAGGGTGTCCTGGCTGTTGTCCGGCGAATATATCACCGGGACCATCAGGATGTTGGTCGAACGGGCCTCCACGCGCACGCCCAGGTCGCGCACCATCTGGGGCAACCGGGACAAGCCGGCCTGGACCCGGTTGTTCACGTTGATGGCCGCCTGGTCCGGGTCGGTCCCGAATTCAAATGTGACGGAGATCTGCAGGTAGCCATCGTCCATGGCCGTGGATTCCATGTAGATCATGTTGTCCACACCGTTGATCTCCTGCTCGAGCGGTGCGGCCACCGCTTCGGCCATCACTTCCGAGCTGGCGCCGGGATACATGGCGCTTACCACCACCTGGGGCGGCACCACATTGGGATACTGTTCCACAGGCAGCACGCGCAGGGCCGCTGTTCCGGCCAGGATGATCACGATGGAGATCACCGAGGCAAAAATAGGTCGATCGATAAAGAACCTGAGCATTACAGCGCCTCCCCGGTCTGGCTCGCATTGCGGACAGCGACTGTCATGCCATCGCGCAGGGCCACATGGCCGATCACCACCACCTGGTCGCCCGGGTTCAGGCCGTCAAAAATCACCTGTTCGCCATCCACCACAGGACCCAACCGCACGGCGCGGCCGGCAACCACCTTTTCTGGGTCAACAACGAACACCCGGGGGCCCTCGGGTCCCTGGCTGACCGCTTCTTCAGGGACGAGCAACACTTCGGCAAGGTTTTGCAACAGGACCCGGATGCGGACAAATTGTCCCGGCACCAGCGCATGGTCCGGGTTGGGAAACTCGGCCCGCGCGCTGACGGTACCGGTCCGGGGATCGATGGTGTGCGCGGTGAAATCGATCGTTCCTTTGTGCGCAAATGGGCGGCCGTCCGGAAGAATCACCTCGGCCTGGCTGCGAAGGGGATCGGCGTGTTGGTCACGCATGGCCCCTGTGGCCCGGCGCTGGGTCATGGCATCGCTTTCGGGCAGGGAAAAACGCACGTGGACCGGATCGTTCTGGGTGATGGTGGTCAGCAGCCCGCCCCAGTCGATCAGATTGCCCTCGGAGACATCCTCCATGCCGGTCACGCCGGCCACCGGAGAGCGAACCTCGGTGTAGCCCAGGTTGCGCCGGGCATCGTCCAGAGCCGCTTCGGCCATGCCCAGGCGGGCTTTGGCCAATTCGAAATGGGTCAGAGCCTGGTCCCGGTCCCGTTCGCTGACCACGTTTTGGGCAAACAACTTGGACACCCGGTTCCATTCACGCATGGCATGGTCGCGGCTGGCCCGGGCATCGGACCGTTCCGCCTCGGCGCGCCGCACGGCGATCTGGTAGGGCTCGGGATCGATGATGAACAGGACCTCGTCCTGATCCACGCGCTGGCCTTCCACATATCGTTTCGCTTGCAGAATGCCCTGCACCCTGGCGCGTACCTGCACCTGGCGGGCACCGTATATCCGGGCCGGATAATCTCTGACAACATCCACATCCCGCTTTTGGACGATCACTGTGGTCACTGCGGGCAGGGGGCGCTGGCCGGCGGATTGAGAAGGCGAGCCCTGGCCGCAGGCGGCAACCCATAGGACCGTAAAAAAGACGAACAGTCCCGCCTTCCATCGCAAAGGTTTCAACAAAGGTTTCAACAAAGGTTTCAATTGATCAAAAAGTTGCATTTAGGGTCTCCTTGGGGTCCGCACGAAGCAAGTATGCCTTTTGCGCGCAGTGTTCGTATCACACATTATTATGGTTGACGGTGCCGATATTCGACCAGAGGGTGTGGTCAATGCGGCCGAATTCGGCGAAGACCGATGCCAATTGGACCCCTATGCGGCTCTTGCCGAGTGGCATGCCTGCGGGTCGCCAGCGAAGGACAATGCAGAGATCGCTTTGCAGGGTCATGTCCTGGAGCAGGTGAATTTCGCGCAGGCCCTCATTTGGATCCGGCAGGACAAGCGCGTTGTAGGTGGCAATGGCTGCCTTGCGGTCCGATTGCCTGAAGGGCCGCACTTGCAAAGTCTCGACGATATCCATGGTCAACCTCATGCTGTGTGGGTAAAAAGCTTGCCTGTTGTCATCGAAGGGATATAGCGAGTAGTGTGCCAATCCAATAAACATAATAATAACAAATAGATGAGTTTTTAACAGGCAAGGGACACTGTTATATATGGCAGCGGCCCTTTCAAGTCTGGCAGATGTGTGTTATGTGCTTTCATATATGACAGATGGCGTCTACAAGCGGTCCGTTACAGGTGGTGAGGGGCCGTGATCCGTCCAGGGAATGAATCTTATGGATGAAAACCAATTCTTCCGGCAGGCGACATTAAGCCTTTTCAGCAGCCTGGACATCGAAACATCCATGCAGCGCTGCCTCGACTTTTTACACCCTCACATTCCGGTTTCCGGCTTGTCGTTCGGCTTGTACGATCCGGAGTTGAACGTCGGTAAAATCCTGGCGTACATCTGGCCGGACGATTTGCGCGCGCCGAGCAGCATCGTCTCATTCCCCGGCGCGTTCTGGAGCTACTTCAGAAAACGATGGGCCGAGGCGGCCGATGTGCGCATCGTCAATGACATGGACCAGGAGGATGGGCCGACGCGGCACGTCCTTTCGCAGATCTGGCCTGCGGACATCTCCCTGTTGTTCATGGACCTGGCTCTTGATCGGAAGCGTCTGGGCAGCCTCAATCTGTTCGTCAAAGGCAAACACCGGTACGCGGCGTCCCACGCCCAATTGCTTGCCATGCTGCACGAGCCGTTCGCCACCGCCATCGCCAACATCCTGCAGCACCAGGAAATCCAACGGCTCAACGACATGCTGGTCGACCAGAACCGATACCTTCACCGTGAAATGCTGAAGCTGACGGGAGATGCGATCATCGGCGCCAATTTCGGCCTGCGGTCGGTGATGCAAATGATGCGACAGGTGGCGCCCATGGACAGCCCGGTGCTGCTCATGGGCGAGACCGGCGTGGGAAAGGAGGTGATTGCCAATGCCGTTCATGCTGCCTCCCAGCGCCAGGACAAACCTTTTATAAAAGTCAACTGCGGCGCCATTCCGGAAACGCTCATCGACAGCGAGTTGTTCGGCCATGAAAAGGGCGCCTTCACTGGGGCCACAGCCCAAAAGCCGGGCCATTTCGAAAGGGCCCATACCGGAACAATTTTTCTCGATGAGGTGGGGGATCTGCCGCTGGCGGCCCAGGTGCGGCTGCTGCGGGTGCTGCAGCACCAGGAGATCGAAAGGGTCGGCGGGACCGAACCGATTCCGGTGGATGTGCGGCTCATCAGCGCCACCCACCGC
>JAGTVD010000367.1 GCA_018224505.1 Desulfatitalea sp.
CCCCATAATAGCGCGCGTTCTTTGGCCATGGTATCCGTTGCACCCCGAATCTTTCAGTCCGCCTGCCCGGCATGGTGTATCAAATCCATCAACTCCCGCTGCGCCTGTGCCAAGTCGTCATTCACCACAATATGGCGATACAGAGGGGCGCTGGCCATCTCCTGGCAGGCGTTGGCCAGGCGAGTGGCGATGGTGGCTTCGTCGTCCGTGCCGCGCTGCCGCAGACGCTGCTCCAACACCGCCAGAGAGGGCGGTTGGATGAATATGGTGACCGCTTCGGGAAATCGCTCCAGAATCTGGCGGGTGCCTTGCACATCGATGTCCATCAGAATGTCCCGGCCGGCCGCCAAAGTGTCGGCAATCCATTGGGCCGCGGTGCCGTAAAGATTGCCGTGCACCCGCGCCCACTCCGCCCAGCGGCCTTCGGCAATCCCCGCTTCGAAGGCCTCGGTGGAGACAAAGAAGTAATCCCGACCATCCTGTTCACCCCGACGAGGGGCACGGGTGGTGTAGGAAATCGAATAGGCCAGGTGTGGAAATTGCCGGCGAACGGCAGCGCAAAGGGTGCTTTTGCCCGCCCCGGAAGGCGCGGACACGATGAAAAGACGGCCATTCTTGGAGCCCACCGTTGGCGTGTGGCTCATACTTTAACCTTTTCCCCTTCCATCAGGGCTTCAAAACGCTGGGAGATGGTTTCCGCCTGAATGGCCGACAGCACGATGTGGTTACTGTCCATGACGATGATGGCCCGTGTACGGCGGCCGTGGGTGGCATCGATCAGATGCTTCTCGTCCCGTGCTTCGTCCTTGAGCCGTTTCATGGGTGCTGTGTTGGGGGATACAATGGCCACCACCCGTTCGGCCACCACCGTATTGCCGAATCCGATATTGAGCAGATTTTTCTCCATGCGGGCATCTTTCTCACTCGATGTTTTGAACCTGCTCGCGCAGCTTCTCGATTTCCGCCTTGACGGCCACAATCAGGTGGGACAAGGCCGCCTGCCCCACTTTGGCGCCCATGGTATTAAACTCCCGGTTGAATTCCTGCAACAGGAAATTGAGCTTGCGCCCGGACGGTTCACCATCCTGGATGGTGTCCCGGAATTGGACGATGTGGCTGCGGGCGCGCACAATCTCTTCGGAGATGTCGCTGCGATCGGCCATCAGCGCCGCCTCCTGGGCGATACGCATGGGATCAAGCGTCACCAGTCCCTGGGTGAGCGTTTCGATGCGGCTTTGCAGTTTCTCGCGGTAAGCCGCCAACAGGCCGTCGGTGGCATTTTCGATGGCGGCCAACTGGCTTTCGATCCAGTCCAACCGCTGGACGAAATCCTGGCCGAGATGCTCCCCTTCCCGGCGCCGCATCTGGTCCAGCGTTTCGAGCGCCTGATCCAGGCAGCGTTCCAGAAGTGGCCTGTGGGTGTCTGCCAACTGTGCATTCTCCACCGGTTGGATCAATCCGGGCAGGGCCAACAGGTGGTCCAGGGTCGGTTCACCCGCCAGTCCCAGCGCCGCTTTCAGGTCGCGGGCGGCCTCGAAATAAGCTTTGGCGCGGGCCAGATCGGCCTCGTAGGCGGAAGCCGCCGCTGACAGATCCCGCACCTTAATGCGCACCTCGACCCTGCCCCGCGCCACCCGGGCGGCGATGGCGCCCTTGAGCCTGTCCTCCAGTCCGGCATACCCCGGCGGCAGGCGCAGGAGCGTGTCCAGGTTGCGACTGTTGTACGAACGGATTTCAACGGTCACGGTCAAATCGTTTTCGGTGAGTTCCGCGCAGGCATAGGCGGTCATGCTTTTGAGCATGGGAATGGGTCTCCTTCCAAACAGGAGGGGCCATTGATGGCCCCGGCGTTTTTCTGGGCCGCGAGGTCGGCCGCATAGTGTTCCCTGACCTTGGCCAGAAAGGCACGCATGGTATCGGCGGCATAGTCCGGATAGGTCCACGGCAGTGATCGATAGGCCCCCTTCTGGTACACCAGCGTCAGATCGGCATAGATGCCCCGTCCGATATAGATGCGATGGGAAAAATTTTTACCGGTGGCCAGGACGAAACGTTCATACAGCAAATAACCCGGATCGAGGTTCACCCGGCGTTTGCTGTCCCGGACAAAACGTTTCTCCAGATCGTTGGTGGCGCACTTGATGTCGGCCAATGCCGCCTGGGCGATCAGGCCCTGAAACACCAGCATGCGCCGGTATAGAGGCGCGCCCATTTCCGTATCGTAGTAATCGGTATAGTTGAAATCGAACCACAAACTGGCCATCTCCAGGCAGCCGAAACAACTCTCGAGAGCCTCCGCCACCTCCGGCAGCAATGCCTTCTCTTTGAGAAACAGGCCAATAACCAACTTGGCCGGTTGGGGCGGATGGGGATGACTCATGGGGAAACGATCCGTCGGGGATGGGTGAGTTTTAACAGCTGGGCCCGTGCCGGCCTATCGGCCGGTCCCGGCACCGTCCAGTGGCTTGGCTTCGTCAATGAGCATGATGGGAATATCATCCCGGATTTCGTATATCAACCGGCAGGCATCGCAAATCAGCCCGGCCGGATTGGCACTCAAGCGGATCTCCCCCTTGCATTGCGGGCACACCAGCAGTTCCAGCAGTTGTTGATCGATGGCCATAACCGTCTCCTTTATTTTCGCAACCCCCGGCCGGTTACGTGTTTGTCACCCGGCGGGCGGCGTGGCTGCCATCGCCTCCGCCCCGAACCGTGGCTGGTTGTTCCATAATGTTTTGTGGCCAATACCGTTCACACAGACCGTTCATTCCCACAATCCGCAGAAAAGTGCAAAGGGAATGGGCATGCCATCATTGCG
>JAGTVD010000368.1 GCA_018224505.1 Desulfatitalea sp.
ACCGGTCACCCCCTCGTTCGGTTCATTATATTCGTTTTATAGTTTTTATAGTATTTTCTGTTTTAAAAATTTAACGCAACCGTCACCGCGGTGCGATCACATGTGCAGATAGGAGATGGTTGTGGCATTTGCTGACAAGGCAGGCACAGGAGGTATTGCCAGGCATAAAACACCAGAAGGATGAGGTATCCATAACCACAGATGGATACCGGAGGAATAGCGCGCTATTTCGAGGATTTTGAATCCTCCAATCGGGCCAAGATGGCCTGAAGCAGGGATGCATAAAAGGTGAATTTATTTTTGCGCGAACCATAAGCGCTTAGGGCACAACTGGCGCATTGTCCGCGGTTTTGGGCAGGGTCGCATCACCCGCCATGGCCGGCAGAATTATTTTAAAGGTGGTGCCGACACCCACCTGGCTTTCCACTTGGATGTCGCCGCCATGATCATTGACAAAACCATAGCAGACCGACAGCCCCAAGCCGACTCCGCGGGCACTTTCGGTTTTAGTGGTAAAAAAGGTATCGAAGATCTTATCCAGGTGTTCGGGACGAATCCCGCTGCCCGTATCACTGATTTCCACGCGTACGTGGGAACCGTTGCCGCTGGTGGCAACCGCCAAGGTGCCGCCGCTGGGCATGGCATCCTTTGCATTGGAGACCATGTTCAGAAACACCTGGCGCAACTGATTCTTGGAAGCCAGCACCGGACGCAGTCCCGGCGCCAGCGTAACCCGCGCCTTGATATCCACCTCGCGCAACTGCTTATCGTGCAGCAGCATGATCTCATCCACGATGGTATTGATATCCACCGGGGACCGCTCTTCCTGGTCCGGCTTGGAAAAAGAGAGCATCTTGCGCAGCATGTCCGCCAGCCGCACGGTCTCGGAAAGGGCCATGTCCAGCAAACGCCGACGTTTGTTGTCCGGCCGGATTTCGGTCTTCATCAATTCCAGGGTGTTCATGATGCCATAAAGCGGATTGTTCAATTCATGCGCCAGCTGGGAAGTCAGGCGCCCCATCGCAGCCAGCTTTTCCGACTGCAGCAACTGCTCCTGGGTGCGGCTCAGCTGCCGCTCCATGGCCAGGCGCACCCCCAAATCGACGAAAAAACCCACCGAAGCCACCTCGCGGCCCGCCGCGTCATATATGATGGTGGCCGACATGGTGCCCTCCACGGACTGCCCTGTTTTATGCTTGAAGTTCAATGGATAGGCACGCAGCTTGCCAGCTCCCCCATATTCAGGACTGCGCATCATGCGCATCAGCTCGTAGGCCATCCCGTCGTCGTACAACTGGCGCACGTCCTGGCCCATCAGTTCCTCGGCGGTGTACCCCAGGGTCTCTTCGGCACCCTGGTTCCAGATGATCACCCGGCCCTGCATATCCGCCCCGATAATGGCGTTGGGCGAACTCTGAATGATGTTGTTCAGAAAATCACGCCCCTCCTCTATTTTCTGCTTCATCCGCACGATCTGGGTCTGATCAACGCAAATGCCCTCATAGCCGATCACCTGGCCGGCGGGGTTGGTGCGGGTATGGGCGGTGAGCAAAACCGGGACGGTGGATCCATCCTTGCGCTTGAACTCCACCGAATAGTTGATCACATGGCCGTCATCCTCGATCATCTGCTGGAATGCGATCCGATCCTCGGGCCGCACATAGAGATCGCGCTGAATGGACATGCTCAGAAACTCCTCCTTGTCGGTGTAGCCCACCATATCCAAAAATGCCTTATTGGCATTGAGAAAACTGCCCTCTTTGGAGCTGGTGTAGACGCCGGCGGCCACATTTTCGAACAAGCGCCGGTAATCCTGCTCCGTGGCCCGCAGCTTGAGTTCCTGGTCCTTGCGGCGGGTAATGTCGCGGTAGATGTTGAGCTTGGAGATGGTGCCATCCAGATTCTTGATGGGCACCTCGATGATCCGGTAGGTTTTGTTCTTCCGCGGAATATAAATCTCCGAATGAACCCCGGTCCCATCCTCGAACACCTCCTTGGCTCGGCACCAGGGGCACATCACCTCGCTTTGATTGACCACCTGGTAACATGGCTTGCCGACACCCGGACCGAACTGCTTGACCATGGCGTGGTTCATGAACTCCACCGTATGGTCCTCGCGCGTGATGTAGATCCCATCCTCCATGGCATTGAGAATGTCGTACAAGTTGATGGCCTTATCGGAATTCATGGGCACCTCATGGGGTTATCGGAAAATTGGTTGACAATTCAGGGCTATAAACCGGCACGCCCCTGGCAACCCGGCACCAAGTCCCCGCGATCGCGGAACATCCTTTATCAATAGGGGCAAATACGGGACGGTGTCAAGCAACAGCTGTCGCACCAGCAGGGTGATGGCATGTACCCCGAAGATCATTTGGGTCCACCCAACATTTATCTTGCACCCCTATCCGGTTTTTGCTATTAAAAGGCTTTTTATGGTGGGTGTAGCTCAGTTGGTAGAGCGCTTGGTTGTGGCCCAAGTGGTCGTGGGTTCAAGTCCCATCACTCACCCCATTCAACACAAAAGACCATTGCCGCGTTACCCAAGCCGCAATGGTCTTGCCGTTTATACGCGCCCGTAGCTCAGCTGGATAGAGTGCCGGACTTCGAATCCGTGGGTCGGGGGTTCAAATCCCTCCGGGCGCGCCAATA
>JAGTVD010000369.1 GCA_018224505.1 Desulfatitalea sp.
ATCGTGCCTTTCCAGATGAGTGCATGCACCGACAACCAATCCGATCTGAACCGCATCGGGCTGCTTTGCTGCCTGTCGCCCGGTTTTCGCGGGCAGGCGCGCTATCGCTACCGAACGGATGACGGTTGCAGTTTCGGCTATCGGGAGGGCCGGCGGTCCAGTGTGGAGATCGTGGCCGAAGTGAAGGGCCGCGCGCTCCACATCGGGGTACGCACCCTGTCTCGGGGATACGGTGGGATTCACGTTACCCCGTACACTTTCAACGCGTTTGACCGGACCCTGTTAACGGTGGACGGCGCGCCGGAAAAGCCGGCGACGGCGGTACAGGAGACAATCCGGTTGACGGGACGCCCCCTGACCTGTTACCGCTGGCAGCAAATGGGACAATAGCGCAACAGGAGTAACCCAATACCGTGGACACGATCCTTGTGGGGGATATTGGCGGCACCAAAACGCGCCTGCACCTCTTTTCACAGACAGAAGGCCCCCGTGCGCCGCTTGACTCCCGGACCTTCTCCAGTCAGGCATACGACTCGCTGGAGGCCATTCTGACGGCGTTTGCCGCCGATTGCCGCCACACGATTTCCCGGGCTGTTTTTGGTGTGGCCGGCCCGGTGGTGGCCGGCCGGGTGGAGGTGACCAACCTGCCGTGGGTGATCGCGGCATCCGCCCTGGCCCGGCACCTGGGCATCGCGCGGGTCACCCTGATGAACGACTTGCAGGCGGTGGCGTACGCCCTGCCCTTTCTGGATCGGTCGGATCGACTGACCCTGAACCCCGGCAACCCGGTTCCCGAGGGAACTCGGGCGGTGATCGCACCGGGTACAGGCCTCGGGGAGGCCTTTCTGATCGCCGGCCCGGACGGCCCCGTCGCCTATCCCACCGAAGGCGGTCACGTGAGTTTCGCGCCCCGCGGGGAAACCCAGATCCAGCTGTTACGCTTCATGTCCGAGCGTTTCGATCATGTCAGTTTCGAGCGCGTCTGTTCGGGCATCGGCATTCCCCATCTGTATCGCTTTTTCAAAACGCTTGGCCGACAACCGGTATCGCCGTCCGTTGACGCCCGGGTGGACGCGGCCGACGATCCCACACCGATCATTGTGCGCAGCGCATTGGAAACACCCTCCGCATGCCCGTTGTGCGTTCAGGTGCTCGACACCTTCGTGGAGATTCTTGGCGCCGCCGCCGGCAATCTGGCGTTGAAAACGGCGGCCCTGGGCGGCATCTATGTCGGCGGGGGCATCCCACCCCGCATCCCCGAGCAGCTGCGCCACCCCCGTTTCATGACGGCCTTCACGGACAAGGGCCGCATGGCCGGTATGCTTGAAGGCATCCCGGTACATCTGATCGTCATGCCCGAGGTGGGCGTCTTCGGAGCGGCTTGCTACGCCATTCATATCCAAAAAAGCGAATGAGGTCACCGCTATGCATATCCTGATGATCGCCGCGGAGAACGGGGCATTGAACGGTGCCAAGGTAGGCGGCATCGGCGACGTGGTGCGCGACATCCCCATGGCCCTGGCCGACCTGGGCTGCCGCGTGTCGGTGATCACGCCGGCCTACGGCTTTTTGCAGCACCGGGCCACGGATGACCTTTCGGCTTCGATAGAGGTCCATTTCGGCGGCGAACATCAGACCGCCCAATGCCACGCGGTGCGGCCGGACCATCCCCATCCGGGGGTGGCCCATTATGTGATCGACAGTCCGCGGTTCAATGCTTTCGACCCGGACCGCAATACCCACCGCATCTACATCGACGACCCCCCGGATCAACCGTTTGCCAGTGATGCCACCAAGTACGCGTTTTTCTGCATGACCGTCGCCGAAGCCCTCAAAGCGGGGCTTTTCCCGGAGGCAACCCACCTCCACCTGCATGACTGGCACGCGGCCCTGCTGCTGCTCCTGCGCGCCTGTCACCCCGCCTATCGATCGCTTCAGGACCTTCCCGCGGTTTACACCATCCACAACCTCGGCTTGCAGGGCATCCGGCCCTTCGACGGTCACGCTTCCTGCCTGCACGCCTGGTTTCCCGGACTGGCCTATGACCGGCAAGTGGTTGCCGACCCCCGTTGGGATGCCATCAACCCCATGGCCGTGGGCATTCGACTGGCGGATCGTGTCCACACGGTATCGCCCAGCTATGCCGAAGAGATTCTCAAACCCAGTGACATCCCCCATTTTTATGGGGGTGAGGGACTCGAAAACGACTTACACCAGGCCAGCGAGCAAAAGCGTCTGTTCGGTATTCTCAACGGATGCACCTATCCGGCAAGCGGCCCGCCGCCAAAACCCGCTTTCGGCGCCCTCCTGGCGCAGTTGAAACAAACGGTGGTGGCCTGGTCGGCAGCGACCGACAAGGTGCGCGCATCCCATTTCGCGGCCTATGCCCGGATCGAAGCCCTGGGAGAACGGCCCCGGCCGCCGACAACACTTTGTACCAGCATCGGGCGGCTGCAACCGCAAAAAGCACTGCTGCTCCAGAAGAACGACATCGGCAGCGGCCTGGAACGCCTGCTCGACATTTTGGGCGATGGCGGCCTGCTGATCATGCTGGGCACCGGCGATGCCGCCTATGAACGCTATTTCACGCAGGTGGGGGCCACACGGGAGAACTTTCTTTTTCTCAACGGCTATTCGGATGCCTGTGCCGAGGCGCTCTATGCGGCGGGCGATCTGTTTGTGATGCCCAGCTCCTATGAGCCGTGCGGCATCAGCCAGATGCTGGCCATGCGGGCGGAACAACCCTGTTTGGTCCACGCCGTGGGCGGTTTGCGCGATACGGTCACCCATGACCGGAACGGTTTTGTCTTCGACGGCGAGCGCCTGTTGGACCAGGTGGATCACATGGCGGAAACATTCTCCCGGGCCATGGCCATCATCGCCGATGCGCCGGAGCGTTGGCAGACCATGCGCGAGAGTGCAGCCGCCGCCCGATTTCCTTGGTCCCAAAGCGCG
>JAGTVD010000370.1 GCA_018224505.1 Desulfatitalea sp.
TGGGAATCGCCGAGCAGGGATGCGATGTTCATCTGGTGGAAAAGCAAAGCCGCCTGGGCGGTAATGCCCGCCACCTGCGCGCCACCTGGCAAGGCAATGATTTGCCCGCCTACCTCGAAAACCTGATCGAGCGCATCCGCAACCATCCGCGCATCCACCTGCATTTGAATACCGAAGTGACCGCTACCCACGGCGCGCTCGGCAACATGGCCTCCACCCTCACCGACGGCGCCGGCCGCAAGCTGGAAATCGCCCACGGTGCTGCCATACTCACCGTCGGGGCCCAGGAGTACAAACCCACCGAGTTTCTATACGGTAAGCACCCCAATGTACTGACCCACCTGGACCTGGACGCCGCCCTGACCCGCGACGAACAGCGGCTGATCACCGCCAAGAGCGCTGTTTTCATCCAGTGCGTGGGCTCGCGCAACGAAGTGCGGCCTTACTGCAGCAAGATCTGCTGCACCCACAGCCTCAAGGGCGCCCTGGCACTCAAGCAGAAGAACCCGGCGATGAAGGTGTTCATCCTCTACCGCGACATCCGGGCCTACGGCTTCCGCGAAAAGCTCTACCAGGAGGCCCGCGCCAAGGGCGTGATCTTCATCCGTTTCGACCTGGACAAAATACCCAGCGTGGCCATCGCCGACCACGATCAGCTGCTGCTGACCGTCACCGATCATGTGCTGCGCCGGCCCATCCGTATCAAACCGGATCTGCTCATCCTGGCCGCCGGTATCGAGGCGACGAAGAACAACCGGTTGTTCGAACTTTTCAAGGTGCCGGTCAATGCCGACGGATTCCTGGTGGAAGCCCACGCCAAGCTGCGTCCCGTGGATTTTGCTTCCGAGGGGATCTTCCTGGCCGGCCTGGCCCATTACCCCAAACCCCTGGAAGAGAGTATCGCCCAGGCCAAGGCGGCTGCCGCCCGGGCCATGACCCTGCTCTCCAAGGAGGCGATCCTGATGGGGGGCGTGGTGGCCACGGTGGAGTCCGGCCTGTGCGCCGCATGCCTGACCTGCGTGCGCAGCTGCCCCTACCACATCCCCCACATCGACGAACACTCGCATGCGGTCATCGACCCGGCACTGTGCCACGGTTGCGGCACCTGCGTCTCCGAGTGCCCGGGCAAGGCCATCACCCTCAAACACTTCACCGACGATCAGCTCATCGCCAAGGCGCAGGCGCTGTTCGAAAAAGCGTGAGCGAGTTGGTAGCGTTTGTTGGGTTTGTTGGGTTGGACGGTTGTTTGGTGGTGCGGTTTTTGGCAACAGATCATATCATGACTTGTGGGAGCGGCTTCCAGCCGCGATCGAGCGATCATGATCCCCCGCGCGGGCGCATCGCGGCGCGAAGCCTGCTTCCACGGGTAAGAAAGAATTGTTTGCTGTGCTGATACGGCTTTAGAATCATGCCTGCCGTCCTTCAATCGGTTGGCAATCGGGACTGCAAGAGCGCATATATTTGATCCCGGCGACCGACGCAAACGACATAAACGCTGATTTCCTTTTCTTCCACAAGGTAGGCCAGCCGGTAACCGACCGAGCGGAGTTTGATCTTATACAGATTGGTGTAGCCACGGAGTTTGGCAGATGGCACATGGGGGGTTACCAGCCGTTTTGCCAGACGGGCCTTGAATTGTTTTTGGACAAAAGGGTCCAGCTTTTGCCATTCTTTTAGCGCGCTTTGAAAAAATCTCAGATTATAGGTCATCGATGGAGATCTCTATGGCACTATTTTTCTCGTTTTTTCTCTCTTCGTAGATTTTGCCGAGGGCCAAGTCCTCCGCCAAATCCAATAACCTTTCATAAACCTCCGGCGGCACAATGTAGGCCGCTGTTTTATTGCGGTTGAGCAATGCAACCGGCTCGCCTTTGGCAGCGTTGATGAGCGCCTGGGGGTTTTTCTTGAACTCTGTAATGCTAACGGTTTTTCCAGCATGGATCGAAGTAAGCATGTATTAAACTCCTTTTAAATGATTATTTAACGGACCTGATAATAGACCATTAATTGTATCTTTGTCAATGTGAAGGGAGGTTCAATGCAGTGGAGACGTACGCACCGAACCACCCCACGACCGGGTTCACCCGCTCCCTATCCACGCTGTAACTTTTCTATGCGATGCAAAGCGCCACAGGGTGATGCAAAGCGCCACAGGGGTGATGCAATATGCTTCACCGCCATATTGAATGTAAATACGGTCTTTTACCCACAGTTGCGCGTTTTGGTGTAACGAATCGCATCGATGGGCGCCTGGGCAAGCCGGGTTGTTCAGGTCATAACAGGGGATCCGGGGATGAAACGCGCCATGGATAGATTTGATCGTTGCGTTTCAAGTGCCAAACGGCCATATTCCGGCGATCGTGCAGGAACGCCGTAATTTTCAGATAACCCAAAGGAATTAAAACCGATAAATCGAAAAACCGACCAACTGAACAACCCCACAATCCACCAACTACCCCCCAACACCCCGCTCACCCAACTTCCTCCAATACTTCTTGGCCCGAATCCTGCAACCTGGGATGTGTAACAGGCGAGCAACTTCGGCAACTCACCCCGAACCCAAGGAGGTGCACATGACTGGGCATACAACACAAGGAAGCAAAACCGGACAACCCTTTATCTATGGCCTGACCAATAACCAATGTGTCTGGAGCCGCGCCGGAGTGGTAAAGCCCATTGCGTGCATCAATGCCTTCGACTGCCTCGGATGCGCCTTCGACCGCAAGGTTCAGGCTGATTTTGACGCCCGCGGGCAATCCGACGCACAGCCGGCCGCGGATCCCCGTACCGTCCGCCTGCGCATGCTGATGAACCAGCGCAAATGCCGCCACATGCTCAGCGGTCGGGTGGCCTACAAGCTGTGCGGCCATGGGTACGACTGCGTGCGCTGCCCCTACGACCAGATGCTCGAAGACAACGGGATCCAGACCCCCCTGAGCGAACCGCTGTGCGATCCCGCCTCCGGCTTCAACGTGGCCCGCGATTACTACTACCACCACGGGCACACCTGGGCCCGGGTGGAGTACGGCGGTCGGGTGCGGGTGGGTATGGATGATTTCGCCCTGCGCCTGCTGGGACCCCAGGAGAAAATCGAGTTGCCCGGACTGGGCGAAGCCGTGGCTCAGAACCGCCCCCAGGCCAAAATCGGTCGCGGCGGCCACACCGCCCAACCCCTGAGCCCCGTGGACGGCAAGGTGCTGGCGGTCAATGCCAAGCTCACCGGCCGGGCCGATACGGCCAATCAATCGCCCTACGGGGAAGGCTGGTTCATGGTGATCCAGCCCACCAATTTACGACGCAATTTGAAGAACCTGCTTTTCGGCACCGAGAGCCTGGCCTGGATGGACGATGAGTCCCAGCGACTGACCAGCCTGCTCAGCGAAACGGCCGGGTACCGCCTTGCGGCCACCGGCGGGGAAGCGGTCAGTGACATCTACGGCACGATTCCAAATGCCGACTGGAACCGGTTGGTGGCGGAGTTCCTGGTGTAGGGTGCGCGCTCCATCGATCCTGCCTGCGCGGGTACCGGGCTGCCTGCCCGGTACCCGCCTTGCAGGTGGAGCACCCCGATTGGTGCAATTGAAGGGAATGCACATTTTTTGATCTGTATAGCGCCTATTCTTTTCGGGTGACGTCGTTCAAAATAATTACAAAAAACGGGGATCTCCGACTGATGAGGGCGTGTTCAAAGCCGGTTGCGCACGGTCTTTTTAAGCAGGCGGGCGATTTCGTATTCGCAGGCCGAACAGAAGCGCATGGGCAGCAGATCGAGTTGGTCGAGCTGTTTGCTGAAACGCATCAGGCATCCCGGTTCGCGGCAATGTTCCAGCCCCAGCAGATGACCCGATTCGTGAAGGGCGATTTTAGCGCCTCGTTGATAGGTGATCTGGCGGTCGATGTGCTGGAGCCGATGAAAGGATATGACGGCTGCACGTCCGCCGAGTTGGGATTCCCCGTAGACATGGGTCAGGATGGGGATGCACAGGTCGCGTGGCAGCACCCCCATGCGCAATGGCGCGCCGTGAACCTCCTTGCCCAGGGCCGTAACAATCTTCACGGCATCGAACTGATGACGGCTGGCGATAAAGGCGTCAACCGGCAGGGGGCGGGCGGCGCGGATGCGTGTGGACAAACTCGCCACGGCTTGCAGGTTGGCGGCCATTACCGCGAGGGCCATGGGCTCTGTTTCGCCAAACGGAACTAAATCCAGCAGGGCGTCGGGGGCGTTGTCGGCAGGCGGCGGATGCATTGGCGGCGTCAAGCGTTCAAGGCCTCTTGAGGTTCAGGCGTTTCATCTTGCGGGAAAGCGTTACCCGGTCGATGTCCAGCAACTTGGCCGCACGCGTGATGTTCCAGTCACTGTTTTCAAGGGCATTTAGAAGGTGGTGTCGTTCCACTTCCCGGAGAGTGGTCGGCTCCGGGCCGCAGGTGTCGGCGTGGGGTTGAAGAAACGCGAGCTCCTCGGCGCCGATCATGCGGCCCCGGGCGATCACCACCACGCGTTCGATCACATTGCGCAGCTCCCGCACGTTACCCGGCCAGTTGTAGTTCATCAGGATCTCCACGGCCCGCGGCGTCAAACCCTCTACGGGTTTTCCGGTTTCCGCGGCATATCGGTGCAGGAAGAAATCAGCCAGCACCGGCACGTCCTCGAGACGCTCGCGCAGCGGAGGGATGTGGATCGTCAGCACATTGATGCGGTAGAAAAAGTCTTCCCGGAATTGCCCTTCGCGCAGCAATTGGCGCAGATCCCGATGGGTGGCGCTGACCAGACGGAAGTGGGTGTCGACGGGCTGGTTGCCACCCAGGCGGCAAAACTTCTTCTCCTCCAGCACCCGCAACAGGGTGATCTGCATTTTGGGCGATATTTCACCGATCTCATCGAGAAACAGGGTGCCGCCGTTGGCCATCTCCAGGCGGCCGCGGCGCGCTTTGACCGCACCGGTGAAAGCACCCCGCTCGTGGCCGAACAGTTCGCTTTCCAGCAGCGTCTCCGACTGGGCCCCGCAGTTGATGGCCATGAAAGGGCCGCCTGCCTGCTCGCTGCGCATGTGGATCGCCAGGGCCAGCAGATCTTTGCCGGTGCCGGTCTCGCCCGTGATGAGCACCGGTGCGGTGGTGGGGGCCACCTCCTCGATTTCATCGAGCACGATGCGCAGGGCTTCGGATTGGCCCACGATTCCCCCCCAGGCGGGCTGTTGCGCTGCGCCCCACTGTCCATCGGCGTCGGTTGCGGTCCGTTGCAATGTTTTGGCCGCCGCCACCCGCTCCATGAGCAAAGAGAGCTCCTCGGG
Organism: Desulfatitalea sp.; assembly: GCA_018224505.1. Classification (GTDB taxonomy): domain Bacteria; phylum Desulfobacterota; class Desulfobacteria; order Desulfobacterales; family Desulfosarcinaceae; genus Desulfatitalea. The sequence continues at coordinate 5,295 of JAGTVD010000370.1, forward strand.
ATCGAAAGGTTTGCACAGGTAGTCGACGGCGCCCCGTTTCATGGCCTCCACGGCACTCTGGATGGAGCCATGGGCGGTGATCATGATGACGGTTGCGTCGGGCTGGCGCATTTTGATCTCGGCCAGCAGCTGCAAGCCGTCCATGCCGGGCATCTTGAAATCCACCAGGTAAAGGTCGTTGTGCTTTTCTTCCATCCGCGCCAGGGCCGCGGGTCCCGATGCAGCGGTTTCGACATTGTAGCCCTCCTTGGTCAGCCAGGCGGACAGCGCCACGCAAATGGCTTCCTCGTCATCCACCACCATGATGTGCATCATTGGCGCCATGTGTCCCTCCTATGCCCCCTGTTGCACCGCGGCCGCGACTGGTAAAATGATTTTGAATTCGGTGCCTTTGCCCGGTTCGCTGCTTACTTCGATGGTGCCGTTGTGTTCCCGGATGATGCCGTAGGCCATGGAAAGGCCGAGGCCCACACCCTTGCCGTCGAGCTTGGTGGTATAGAACGGATCGAAAATGCGGGTCAGCTCGTCGGGTGGTATGCCCTGGCCCGTGTCGGAAATGGACATCCACACCTTCTGGTCTTGCGGGTCGCGGCCGCCCGTGATGGTCATGCGTCCGCCGCTGGCCATCGATTCCATGGCATTGAAGATCAGGTTCATCAGGCACTGCTGGATCAGGGCGTAATCGCCCCACGCGGTGAAGGGCGGATCGGGCAGCCGGACCGCTGTTTCAACCTGGGCCATGGTCAACTGGTGGGCAGCAAGCAGCAGGATGGTGTTGACCATCTCGACCAGGTCGATTTCGTTGGGTTCGATGCTCTTTTGCCGGGCGAAGCTGAGCAGGTTCTTGACAATCTCGCCACAGCGCATGGCCTCTTTGACGGAAAGCTCAAGGTAGCGGTTGAAGCCGGCCAGGCCTTCGGGGGGCAGGGTGCCGTCCCGGATGTGCGCCAGCACCAGTTTGTTGAAAGTGACGATACTGGAGATGGGGTTGTTGATCTCGTGGCAAACCGATGCCACCAGCCGGCCCAGGGAAGCCAGCCGGTCCTCCTGAACCACGCGCGTCAGGTCCTCCTGGATTGCTTTGGCCCGCCGTTCCACACGGGTGCGCAACTCATCGCTGATATCGCGGACCACTTCGACCACCTGAACGATTTCGCCCAATTGATTGAACAGCGGGTAGCTGGTCACATGACAGATCCGCGTTTCGCCGCTGTCCACGGTAATCTCATGCACCGAACGGGCCGGTCGCCGCGTTTTGAAAGTTTCCTGAACCGGGCAGGTCCGTTCGCTTCCGGCACATGGGCTCAATGTGTCGTGCAGCACCTCGAAGCAGTAGCGGCCGATAGCGCCTTCCCGGCCCTGGTTGCCCTTGGTCAGCGGAAAACTGTTGCATTTGATGATGCGGAAATCCTGGTCGATGACCATCACGTTGTCCGGGGAGGCCTCCAGCATGGCCGAGGCAAAGGAAGTGGCCAGGCTGATTTCGGTCTCTTTTTTGGCCACCATCTCATATTGCTGGGCAATGTCGAACAGGAGCATGGAGGTTTGCAAATCCAATACACCCAGGGCGGACGGCTTGCGGCTCACCAGGTCCAGCAGGATACGCCGGTCGCCCGTCATCTCCATGATCAGGTCCAGCGATGGCATGGTCAACAGTTCCAGATAGTCGTCGCAGATGCGGATGCCCGCCTCGCCGGCGAATTTCAGGCAGGCAATGGATTGGGTGGTGGGTGCCAGCCCCACCAGCTGCAGCCGCAGCCGGGTCGGCTTGACTGACTCCAAAAGGCGCACGATGCTCAGGCAGCGGCTGCCCTTGGCCACCACCCCCACTCTGAGCAATAAACATTGCTCGATGTCGTTGCCGGGTATCATGGTCACCTCCTGGTATCACCTGCTGTGATGGGGTGCCGAGCGGCTGAGCGGGAAAGACTTGTGAAAATGTCATATGACAAAAGTCAAATGAAGGTGTTCTAATGATTTTAGATTCGCGTGGTTGCCGGTGTCAAGGATGGATATCGTTCTACCCGGGCACCTTGAATTATTCCTCCCGCTCTGTTAGTTTGATTGCATCCCGCCTTGCCATGACGGTCACCACTTTTTCAGTCCCAGTGGAGGCACGGATGATCAAATCAAGAGCCCTCGAGGTCAACCTCGCCCGCACCCAGGTGGAGGTGGCCATCGACCCCCGTTACCGTAGTCTGCAAGCGGTGATGACGCCCTATTACGGTTTGCTGGAAGGGCTGAACGGGTTTCTCAGGGAAGTATCGCATCCCTATAAAAATTGGCAGTTCATCGTCAGTGGCGCTCGCGGCTATGCCTTGGACTATTTTCACCTGATGCGGTCGCACCCCGACGGCCCGGCCGCGGCGCAGCGGTTGGCCCATCTTTTTTTTGAAGTCCTGGCAGCCGACACACCCGTGCCTGTCAAGGTGGACGCCGCCGACAACCTGATCTTGTTTCTGGAAAAGATCATCCAGACCGCCGGTGACCGGTACGATGCTTTTGCCTCCCTGGTGAACGTCAGCCTGGACCGGATCCGGCAGTTGCCGGACCCATTGCTGGCGCTGTTTGTGCGCAGCTTCTATGGGATCAAGCGTCTGGCCCTGGGCATGGCCCGCGTTCGCGGTGATCAGACACATGGGTTCGCCGTACTCAACCGGCTCCTGGTCCGTCATCTGGAGAGCGGGTTGAA
>JAGTVD010000371.1 GCA_018224505.1 Desulfatitalea sp.
CCGGCGGCCAGTTTTTGAGCGGCCACGTTGGCCCGCCACAGGAGCATCCAGCCCATGATGACATCGCCCATTGTTTCCAGGAAGGGGAAGGCGTGGGCAAAGGCGGTTTTGACCTGGGGCGACACCACGGCCTTGCCCAGCACCGCAGCGGTTTCACCCAACTGGCGGGCCGCCTGCTCCAGGGATTCGGCCATGGGGGCCATGTCGGCGGTCTTTTTGGCTTCATCGATGGATTCCTGAACTTTTTTCAGGAAATCGCCCAGTGCTTTGCCGCCGTCCATGACAATCTTGCGGCCCAGCAGGTCCATGGCCTGGATGCCGTCGGTACCTTCGTAGATGGAGGCAATCTTGCAATCCCGGAGTTGCTGTTCCACCGGATATTCCTTGATATACCCATAACCACCGTATACCTGCATCGCCTGCACCGTGACATCGAATCCGCGCTGGGCGCTGTAGGCCTTGATCAGCGGGGTGAACAAATCGAGCAGTCCCTGGTAATATTTGCACTCTTGATCAGTGCAGGACAACCCGACTTTGGCGATCAGCGTCTGGGTGTAATAGATGAAGCTGCGCAGGCCATCCACGTGGGCCTTCATCCAGGTGAGCATCCGGCGGACATCCGGATGGCGGATGATGGGGACCGACGGAGCATTCTTGGCACCGCCGATTTCCTTGCCCTGCACGCGCTCACGGGCGTAATTGAGGGCGTACAGATAGGAGACCGAAGCATGCATGAACGCTTGAAAACCCACGCCCAGGCGGGCTTCGTTCATCATGTGGAACATGATTTTCATGCCTTGGTTCTCCTGGCCCAGCAAGAAACCGCGGCACTGGCCTTTGCCGCCCAGGGTCATGGTGCAGCAAGCACTGCCATGGATACCCATTTTCTCTTCAATGCCGGAGCAGACAATGTCGTTGCGGTCGCCGAGGGAACCGTCCGGGTTGACCCAATATTTGGGCACGATGAAAATGGAGATGCCCTTGGTGCCCTCCGGCGCGCCTTTGATGCGGGCCAACACCGGTGAAATGATGTTCTCGGACAGATCGTGCTCGCCGTTGGTGATGAAAATCTTGGTGCCGGTGAGCGAGTAGGTGCCGTCTTCGTTAAGGACCGCCTCGGTGGTCAAGGCGCCCACATCCGATCCGGCCTCGGGCTCGGTCAGCAGCATGCCCCCGGCCCATTGGGCGGTGTAAAGTTTCTGAACAAACACCTTTTTCTGCTCTTCAGTGCCGAACATATGGATCATCTTACCTGTTCCATGACCGAAGTTGGCATAGTTGACGCAGGTATAGTTGCCGCCGACCATATATTCCTGGGCCGCACGGGCAACGTTGGGTGGCAGCCCCTGGCCGCCCAACTCCACCGGCTCTTCCAGGGAGGTCCATTCGCCTTCCAGGTAGAGTTTGTGCGCCCGGTGATAACAGGCAGGCACTTTGACCTCGCCATCTTCCAGTATCACGCCCTCCCGATCGCCCTGGGCGTTGATCGGCAACAGTTCTTTAAGAGCGAACGCCCGTGCTTCGTTGATGATCAGATCGAAGGTTTTGCGGTTGAACCCCTTGTAAATTTCCTCTTTGGTCAACGCTTCGGTATCCAGTTGTTCAAACAATACGAAATCGATGTCCCGCCGGTCTGCAATGAGTTGTGCCATGAGTGTTTTCTCCCTTTTAAATGCGATACAAACCGTAGCCCTTCAGCAGACCCGGATCTCTGGACTGCCGCCACGAATTTGTCGGTAAGCGCTTAACGATTAATGCCTTTTCATTGAACATTCTTGATGGGTGGTGCCGCTGGGTGATCCGGAGGCATCTTCAATGCCGGCGGCATGCTACCAAAAAGGAGTGGGGGTTGTAAAGCGCTCTTTCGGCGAGGGTTTGGGGTGTTGCATGTATCCCAAAGAGATGGCGCGGAGTGCCGTTGTGGGAGTTAAGCCGGCGCTCCCGGTAGCGGGGGTGTGTCGCTGCACGCAACGGCGTGGGTGCTATCGCAAGCTGGAGATCTTCATTTCGTATTGCTTGGCATCCCCCGGGGTCTCGGCGATACGCACGCGTTGCATTTCCTGGGGGATGACGATTTTCCGGTGAGGGCCGGCGACGATGGTTTTTGAGTAAATCGTGCCGCTGATCTTGACCACCGGGATGCCGGTATCGAGCTCGGCAGCCGCCTGTAAAATTTCAATGTTCTCCTCGGCGGTTCTGGTCTGTTCGTCAAAGGCTGCAACATCTTGCCTGGATTGGGTGATTTGCTGGCGAACCTGGTCATCCAGGGACATGATGCTCTGGACCTGGCTGTCCAGGGCGTCGTATTTGGTCCCCAGATCTTCGATCAGTTCCGCCAGTAACCCGGTTTTCTCAGGACTTTGGGCAATGGCCGGTTGTCGCCGTTTCTCTTCAAGCTGCCGTTTTTGGACCATGCAGGCATCCTGTTCCTGGGCCACCTGGCCCAGTTCGACATCCAGCGCATCCAGTTTGGATTTGAGTTGTCCAATGATCTCTTCGGCTTCGTTTTTTCGCTGCGTCAGGTCGGCCAGTTCTTCCTTCAAGGCCTTCATATCCCGTTCGAACTTAAAATCGACGCCGACGGTCAACTCGCTGGGCCGTGCGGCCAGGGTGCCCACATCCTTGACCTGGATTCCCTTTTTGGCAAAGATTTTGGATGCGATGATTTTGCCGCCCTCGATCAGGCAACGCCCATTGACTTCGATGGTGCACCCGAACAGCTCGCGCTCCACCACCAGGTCGCCGGCGACTTCCACGGTGCTGTTATGAATATGGCTGGCCTTCATATTGCCGCCCACCACGACGTTGGACGCGTAGACACCGCCATAGCTGACCAGGTTTTCACCGATATCGATGCGTGCGTTCTGGATCTCACGAGTGTTCAAACTGCGGCCTTTGACCGAATAACCGCTCTCCACGCCGCCGTTGACTTCGATGTGGCCATCGAAATCGATGTGGCCGGTCTCGATGCCGATATCGGTGTCGATGGGCAGGATGGCAAAGACCCCGATGCGCCTGTCCAGGCCGAGCTTGGGGGTGCCACTGATTTTGGCCAGGATGCGTTGGCCGTCCTCGGATCGCTCCGCACCCTTGGTGGCTTTGAGCGGCGGATCTTTAATGCGTGGCGGCGCCACCTCCTGACCATGCACATTGGTCCCTGGTTTGCCCGGAATACCACCCACCTTTTCCGCCAACAGATCGCCGGCAGCCACTTGGGGAATGTCCCCGCGGTTTTTCCAATCCATGGTGCCATCGGCCAACAGGGTGCCGATACGCATGGGGTCGGTATCGAAATGATACTGGATGTCGGGTGGGCGTCCCGGTTCAGGTGGCGTGGCATTGGCCACGATGAAAGGTTCCATGGGCAACGGGTTTTTGGATAGATAGGCTTCGAGCAGCCGGTCTTCCACGACCCCGTAAACCACCTCTTTTTCACGGAGCAACAACTTGACCGCCTCAATGACGGGGGGGCTTTGATTCGCTTCAAAGGGTTCGAGAACAGCACTGAATTTATCGGCTGCAATGGATAACTCCAAGGGGCACAAGAGGTCGTCCACACTCGGGGTCGCCTTGTCGGCGTCTGCCGCCTCGTCCGCCGGGTCTGCGACGACGGTGCCTTGGGCCGACAGGACTGTGTTGACCTGGGCCTGGGTGAGCAGTTCCATCTTGATCAGCACGGCGCCAATGGGCATGTGGACCCTGCTGCGATTGGCAATGACACGCTGGAGCACAAGCGCGCGTTGGAATTTCTCCTCGCTGATGAGCGCCTTTTGGATGGCAATGTCGCCGAACAATCGGTCCGGGTGAGCAGTTTCTGTCATCGATTCAACCTCGGTACGTGAGACTTATGGTAGTTATCGACGGACCCGTCCGCAAACTTTAATCTTGAAACTGAAACAAAGGGTTGGGAGGGTCGGAATTGAACATGACAGGCGGGCGCTGCCATGTCGCCTTGCGTTGATCGACCACTTGGCGTACTTGCCCAGGTGTTTGGCTATTTCGTCACCAGAATTATGCCATTGTTCAGGCAGGTCCCGATAAAGCGTTTCCGGATACCAGGGAAAAATGGGGTGCGAATTGCATGGCCATGGGTCGGCGGTCGCGGGGGAAGCCGCCAAAACACGGGAAAGGTAGGGATGCGGGAACGGCCGCAATGGCCGCTGTGGGATATCAGGTGCGAATGTCCACTTTCTGACCAACACCGATATCATGAAGCATTTCAGCCATTTCTTGCTGGCTGTCCGCCATGGTTTTCAAAACCGAGGTTTGGACGGCGGTGCTGGTTTCCATCTGACGGACCATGGATAACATGCCGGCATCCGTGGTGATGGGAGAGATTTCCATGTGCGATCTCCTTTCTCTATCGTTAGGTGAACCTTTGAGGTTGTATCGGCACCCATCTCAAAAACTTGAGCCAAATTTTGAGTCATCATCCATCTGCAACATTTCATGGATAGATGCCCAGCTTTTACGAGAGACATTGACGACCCCTTTAATTTGTTTCATAAGAGGCGCGGTTGGAAAACACTCATTGTACAAGGATGCGCCGCAATGTCTTTTGTGATTGCCGGTGTCCAACCCAAGACCCGGACCCTCGACAACGCACCCCGCCGTTGCCCCCGATGCGGTTTGCACCAGGCCTATACCCAGCGGGTGGATCTGGATAGCGATGAAGCAGGTATCACCGACCAACCCCAACACTAAATGGGAACGCCACGTCGTGCTGGTGGCCCCCGAAGTCCACTGGAACACCGGCAACATCGGACGCACCTGCCTGGGTGCCGGGGCGCAGCTGCACCTCATCCGGCCCCTGGGATTTTCCCTGGACAGCCGTCAGGTGAAACGCGCCGGCCTCGATTATTGGCCCCGGGTGCCCTTGACCGTGTGGGATGATTTCCAGAGTTTGCTGCAGGTGCTGAAACCGGCGCCCGAAGAGCTGGCATTGTTTACCAAATCGGGGGCTCATTCCCATTGGCAGATGCCGACACCCACCCGCCTGTTCCTGATATTCGGCGCCGAAACAAAAGGATTGCCCCCGGCCATGCTCGAGCGTTTTGCCGCGCAAACCTATTGTATTCCCATTCGTGACGCCATCCGCAGCTTGAATCTGTCCACTGCCGTGGGGATAGCCCTTTACGAAAGCTTGCGACCTTAACCGTTCGATGCACCCGCCATTGCTTTGGGAACCTACCCTCTCAATATGAAAAAGTATTCCCATAATTTGTCCCCTTGACCTCTCAAAATGAAGTGGCGCAGCAGGCTGCGGAAAATGCCGGAGCGACTTCATATATTTTATAATGGTTGTCATTACAAGCAATTAGGCAATTGTCCGGGGGGGATGGGTCCAATGGCAAGCAAATTGCTTTTCAATTTAGCCATCTATTGGAAAGGAAGGGGGGTCACATGCTGGATTTCATAATCGCTGGAGTGCTCTACATTGCCCTGATGTTTGTCTTGTTCTTTTGCCTGTCCTTTATCACGATCGGTATCGTCTATTCTTTTGCTGTCTGTGTCCGACGTTGCATGCACTGGTTCCGGTCGCCGGACCTGGTATTGAAATAGGGGTCCGCCGCCAACGATCGGCGGCCGGTGCATAGGGGTCCTCCTTGGTTCAAGGGCGCATATTCCATGCGCCCTTTGTTTTGGGGAACCCGTTTTCCATCCCAATGGCGTCAAAACGGCTTTTCCCTGGTGATCTTCCTGGCCGCCATTAAAAAGTGGTTGTCAAACCGCCGGGTATTATGATGGAATGCGGCCGAAAAGGGTCGACTGATGACCGACTGTTCTAAACCAAAGATAGGCTGGACCCTTCGGGATTCCGGTGCGCACCAAAACCCATCGCCGCTCACACTAAAGCGTGGCGTCATTGGTGCGTGCCGCCTATGGGCACACCTGGGACCTATAGTCCCATACAGAGGCCACCCCATATCCGAACGGACGGCATCCCGGAGGCGGGAAAGGAGCACGCCATGTCAAAGGTGAACCAAACGAGCAAGTTGGCGGCAGTGATTGTTGTGCTGGTCTTGACCATTGCGGGCCACGTTCCGGCAGGGCAGACCGATTATGCCAATCCGGCCATCACCAACAACGATTCATCGGCCTACTGGCTGGATCAAGGCGGTCTTTTTTCTGCCTACGGCAACTATCCGGCCGCCATTCGGGCCTATGAAAAATCTTTGGCCCGTGATCCCGGCAACAGTGAGGCCCATTTCGGAATAGGCGTCGCATTGGGCGCCATGGGGGATTACACGACCGCTCTTACGCGCATTGACCAGGCCCTGGCCATGGCCGCGGACAATGGACGCTATTTATACGGCCGCGGCTGGGTTTTGATGCTGGCCGGCAGGACCGATGAGGCATTGCCTGTTTTACGCAAAGCAAGTGAACAGGGAAACATGGATGCCCGGATGTTTCTGCAATATCTGGAGACGCGATAGTCGTCAAAGGGGGGTAGTCGTCATTGGTTGTCGGGTTCAAATTTACCAGATGTCATCTTGCCCTCTGGTTCATGACGTTGCTGTTCCTTTCAGGGGGATGCGGCGGCGGTGAGGCGGAGCGGATACGGTTCGAGCTGGCGGAGGCCCGCAAGGAAATCCATGCCCTTTCGGTGGAGAATGAGCGTCTCATCGCGCAGTGCAAAGCCCTGGAAGGTGCGGTTGCGGAGGTAAAGGCCAGCCACGACCAGCTCAAGCACCGGGAGGCCCAACTGGCCCAGTGGGCGCGTCAGCTGGCAGACCGTTTCGGGCCTGGCGTCTGGTATTTCGGTCCGGATGAAAAACCATTGCCCCATCGATCCGTGGACAGGGCTACCCCCATGAAGCTGGTGGCCCTGCTCAACGCGTTGTTTAAAAATGAAAATTTGCCTGCAGTGATACTGGTTGGCATCGAAAATGGTGTCGCCCGGGTGCGTATTGAAGACGAAGAGCAGCTCACCCAGCACATGGGTAGTGCCGGCGCCACAAGTTACCTTCTGGCGGTCACCTTCACCCTCTGTTCCTTGCCCGACATCGGTGCGGTCGACTTTGATTTCAAAGGGGGCGACCACGCCGTGCCAGGTCGGTATTCGCGATAACGCAGCGGCCCACCCCCGCTACCGGGTGCACCGGCTCAGTGGCCAAAAACGCCGTACCATCTCATTAGTGTACATGATGCCATACCCCTGCGCGATAACGCTTTTGTCCTTGACCCTGGACCCCCATTACGCTTAAGTTTACCCTTTTAATACTTGGTGAGCATACGAGGGGACGGTACAGAGGTGTGGATAAATGGAGATAGTCGCATTGCGGGCTTATGCCGGGGGCTATCGTGGCTGCCTGGTGGATGACGGGGCGTATCTGTTTTTTCAATTTTCCCGCAAAGGTCGGTTGAAACGCTTGAAAAGTTACGCCAGGGATGAGTTCAGCGACCACGACCATTTTTCCACTATGATGATGAAATTCATGATGCCCTCCGACTTTTTACAGCCCCCGGTGGTCGTCAAAGCGTTAACTCTTGACGAGCTGGATCGGGTGCACACGCTGAGAAAAATGGTGCACTCCCGTTCCGGTCAAATTTTGAATAAGGAATCCGACTAATGGTGAGCGAAAACTTAGACAACACAGCCCGGATCGATCCGGTGCGACTCGGTAACAACAGCCACTTTCAATTCAAATGCCATCCCGGCGTATCCTGTTTTACCCAGTGCTGCCGGGGCATCGATATCATATTGACACCCTATGACATCATCCAGTTGAAAACCCGATTGGAGTTGGATTCGGGTGAATTTCTGGCGATCTACACCGAGCCGCACCTGCTGGAAAAGACCGACATGCCCATGGTGACCCTCAAAAAACTGGACGACGAACAGGACTCATGCCCCTTTGTGCGCGAGGAGGGGTGCCTGGTCTATGAGCAGCGTCCCACCGCTTGCCGATACTATCCTCTGGGGGTGGCTTCCCTGCAGCACAAGGAGGGGGCCGATGACGAAGGCTTTTTTTTCTTCGTGCATGAGCCCCACTGCAAAGGATTCGAAGAGGCGTGCGATTGGACCGTGGCGGAGTGGCGACAGGATCAGGGGGTGGATGTGCGGGATGCCGTCAATGCCGAATGGACCGACCTGCTGGTGCGCAAGCGGTCATTTCCCAGCAATATCAAATTGACCGAACAGGCTAAACGGATGTTTTTCATGGTCAGTTACGATATCGATAAATTTCGCAGTTTTGTTTTTGAAAGCAGCTTTCTCAAACGCATGCCCGTGGCGGAAGAAACCTTGCAGCAGCTCAAAACCGACGATGTGGCCCTGCTCAAGTTCGGTTTGAATTGGTTCAAGGAGGTGCTCTACAAACAAAAGGACCCCCAGCAACAGGCGGTCGGCAGTTCGTTGTAGCAGTGGTGGTTTCGTAAAACGTCAAACTGAAAAGTCAGCCACAACCTGCTGGTTGAGCGGTGCCGAATCGGCAAATCCGGCGCCGTCGACCCAATTGATGGCTGTCTTTGAAAGAATTGTTAATATTCGCTGTAATACAGCCCTTCCTGGTACTGGGGATCATCCAACCGATCGGCGATCGTTACACCGAAAAAGGTTTCGATGGGCTGCAGGATTTCCGGGTGGTCGGTCCACATTTTGCGGCCGGCGGCCAGCACGACATCCAGCCCCTTGCGGGTCATTTTGCCCAAAGGTGGGCGGCAGGGACCGGAAGGCATACCCAGCAAGCGCATCAAGGTTTTCAGGGCCAGGGGATTGCGCGCACGGCAGACCACCTCACCGTGCGGGGTGCTCTCGGTGGTCTTCACCGTGACCAGACTGAACAGGGGCGCCAGTCCTTCGAGCAGTGCCGATGCGCCTTCCCGGTCACCGGTCATCAGTTTTGCCACCAGCTGGGAGACGGCTCCGGGCGCGATATTGCTGGCCACCGAGATCACGCCGGCGGCGGCGATGGCCGGATCGGTCATCATATCGAAGGTCATGGCGTCATCACCGGAAAGGATCAGGAAATCGTCCCCGCAGCAGGCCCGGGTGCGCCGCATATTGTTCAGGTCGGCGGTGGCTTCCTTTACGCCACTGACATTGGGATGGGCTTGATTCAGCAGGGCCAGGTCCTCGGGCAGCAGTTGGGCGCCGGTGCGGCCGGGGATGACATATGGGATGATCTCCATGCCAGGGAAACGCGCGGCGATGGGTGCCACATACTCGCGCCGGATTTCAAGAGAGCTGGGTCCATTGTAATAGGGGTCCACCAGCAGAACGGCATCCACCTGGCGTTTGGCGGCGTGTTCGGTGGCGTTGAGGGCCTCCTGGGTGTTGTTGCTGCCGGCCCCGGCAATGCTCAAGCAGTTGTCCCGGCAAAGACGGGCGACGGTGTCCACCACCGCATTGTGCTCGTTCCAGCCCAGGGTCGGGCTTTCGCCGGTCGTGCCGACGGCCAGGATGCCGGTGATGCCGTTGGCGATTTGAAAGGCGATCAACTGCTCAAGGCCCTTTTGATCGATGCGCATGCCATCGGGTGTGAAAGGCGTGGCAAGTGCGGTATAGCTTCCGGGTTTCATTGTGCCCCCTTGGGTGATGGTTATTTAAATTGTATCCAAGATTCATAAGTAAAGAAGCGTCCGACCTGTGTCAAGCGCTTTTGCAATGGAAATGCCTTGACAAGCGCCGGTCCCACGCATAACGATACCAACTTTTCAACGGAACAAGGAAAGGGATCATGACTAAAGCGCAAAATGTAGATGAATATATCGCTCTGCAGCGCCAGGCGTTGGCAGGCAATCCCGAATGTGGCACCACCCACTACAACCTGGGCGTGGCCCTTTTGGGCAAACAGCAGGACGATGAGGCGGAGCGGGCTTTTCTGGCGGCCATCGATTGCAGCCCCAGTCTGGCCGAGGCGTACGTTCAATTGGGCGGGCTGTGTCTGAAGCGCGGTGATTTGGATGGTTGTCTGGATTGGAATAACCGGGCGGTCAAAGCGCGGCCCGGCTTTTCGGAAGGCTACGGCAATATCGGGTTCGTCCACATGCAAAAAGGGGAGTTGGATGAGGCTATCAAGGCATTGAAGCGCTCCACCGCGTTTAACTTCCGCTTTGTTCAGGGCTATACGACCCTGGCCACGGCCTACCTGCTCAAAGGACAGGTGGATGATGCCATCGAGGCATGTCTCAATGCCTTGAAGGCGGGTCCCGATTTTCCAGTGGCCCACAACAATCTCGCCATCGCCTACCTGGAGAAAGGCGATCGGGAAAAAGCCCGCGAGCACCTCCAAAGGGCCCGGGAACTGGGTTACGCGGTGGCCCCTGAGCTTCTCAAAGAGCTGGATCGGTAAAACGGTACCCAACCATGTCCGGTTTCTTCCGATTCTATGTGGGGCACCCTCCAGCGCCCATTTGCCAGACCGATTCCCAGTGGCGCGCACCCATTCCGCTGCATCGGACGGCGCAGGCCGGCAATGCGCCGGTGGATGAAAAGGCCGTCAGTTATGGCGACTATTTCTGCGCGGTGCAGGATTTTCTATCGGCTGACGGTATGGCGCTGCCTTTACGGGCGGTGGGCCAATGCCTGGGGGGAACTTGCCAGGCACCGGACGCCATTGGCATTCACCTGGCCAAGCATGGGGCGCTCTACCATCCGGCTCGGGTGACATTGGCGGTGGGATCACACCGGTTGCCATTGGTCGTGAATGTGGCCATCAGCGATATCGGTAGGGAGCGGATAGGCGCGGAGGTCGCACACCTGGAACATTTGACCACCGATTTTCCGGAAGTTTATCTGCCGCGGATCTATGGTGCCGGGTCAGGCGCAACGCCCCATCGGCAGATGCTGCCCATGTTTGCCGGTCAATGGATGGACGGCTATCATGAGTTGCATCGCACCGCCGGTGAGAACGCAGATCCCGAAAGATGGCTCGTGTGGGACAACGATGGCGATGACGGCGCATGGTGCCTTTCGGAAAACCAGGTGGACGCATTTTTCCGTCAAGCGGTCTTCATTCTCACTTACTACTTCGATCCCCGGACCCTTCATACCATTCTCGAATGGCATCATGCGGCCGGCGACTTTATTGTCAAAGGTGTCCCCGGCGGCCCCATCGATGTCCGCCTGATTACCGTGCGGCGATACATCCCCCTATTTGATATTCCCACTGAAGCGGTCATGGCCGTGCATACCGTGTTGGATGCCCTGGCGATCTTTTTTTTGCGCACCACGCTGTGGATGCGTCTGGACCGGCTGGAAGGGGTCGGCCCGCTGGTATGGGCCGCCGACTGCGCCATGGCCCCCATGTGGGAAGGGTTTGTCAAGGGGCTCGAAGCCATGGCCCGGATGCACCGGTTGCCGGATGTGTTCGTGGTGGGCGCCGTGCGCTATCTGGCGGCTCATGAACAACACGACTGGGAACGCCTGGGCGCTCAGCTTCTGGCGCGCTACCCATCGGGTCTGCCGGAGGCGGGGCTCATCGCGCGTCACTTGAAGCGCCATATTACTCACTTGGTGTCGGCGATCCGCAGCACCAATGAAAGTTCCGACACCCCTTCGGACCGGCAGCGGGTCCGATGATCGCTTCTGTAAGCAGTGCCCTGCAGATCACCCTGCAATCCAATCGCGGCTCACCGCCTCGATAGCCACAAACCTTGCATCCTTCTCTGCGGCGCTGCGGCGAGCGTGCGTTTACTTGGGAATTGGGGGCTTTTTTATTGACAAACCAGGCAAATCCTTTTATAAGTCCATCCTTTGATACGATGCTACGGTCAGGATTTTCGATACCCAAAGGCGGTTTATAAATATACTGAAATATTAACATTTCTATAAATTAAGCGTATCGAGAGGAGGTGACTTCCCAATTTAGCCTTTTGCGTGGATGAGTTCCCATACCTGTTTTAATAACCCAATGGAGGTAAAAAGATGGCAAAACACGAAACCCCGATGTTGGACCAGCTTGAATCCGGACCGTGGCCAAGCTTTGTGTCCGACTTGAAGCAGCAGGCCGAAAAGAGGGCAAAGAACAAAGAAGGCGTTGAATTCCAGATTCCCGTCGATGTGGTGGAAGATCTGCTGGGGATTCTCGAACTCTCCTTCAAACATGGCCGGACCCACTGGAAACACGGCGGCATCGTGGGCGTTTTCGGTTACGGCGGCGGCGTCATCGGCCGTTACTGCGACCAGCCCCAAGCGTTTCCGGGCGTGGCCCACTTTCATACCATGCGCGTTGCCCAACCGGGCGGCAAATTCTACACCACCAAATTCCTGCGCGAACTCTGCGACGTTTGGGATCGGCGCGGCAGCGGCATCACCAACATGCATGGTTCCACCGGGGATATCATCTTTCTGGGCACCACCACGCCGCAGTTGGAAGAGATCTTCTTCGAACTGACCCACAACATGAACCAGGACCTGGGCGGCTCGGGCTCCAACCTGCGTACACCGGCCGACTGCATCGGCCAGGCGCGCTGTGAATACTCCTGCTACGATACCCAGGATCTGTGCTATGATCTGACCCAGGAGTACCAGGATGAGCTGCATCGTCCGGCCTTTCCCTATAAATTCAAATTCAAGTTCGACGGCTGCCCCAACTGCTGCGTCGCCTCCATCGCCCGGTCCGACCTCTCCTTCATCGGCACCTGGAAAGATGACATCCGGGTCGACCAGGATGCGGTTCAGGCTTATATCGGCGGCGAACTGCCCCCCAATGCCGGCGCCCACTCCGGCCGCGACTGGGGCAAGTTCGACATCCAGAAAGAGGTCATCGGCCTCTGCCCCACCGAGTGTATGTGGATGGACGGCAAGACCCTGAAGATTGACAACCGTGAGTGCACCCGCTGCATGCATTGCATCAACGTCATGCCGCGAGCCCTGCGCATCGGCAACGAGCGTGGCCTGTCGGTGTTCGCCGGCGCCAAGGCCCCGATTCTCGACGGCGCCCAGATGGGTACCCTGGTTGTGCCTTTCATCGAAGCAGAGGCACCGTACACCAAGATCAAGGAGACCGTCATCGAGCCGCTGTGGGATTGGTGGATGGAAGAGGGCAAGAACCGCGAGCGCATGGGTGAATTGATGAAACGCCAGGGCCTGCAGAGAGTCATCGAAGTGCTGGGCGTCGCTCCTGATCCGCGCATGGTGCAGGAGCCGCGACACAACCCCTACATCTTCTGGAAGGAAGAAGAGGTCGAGGGCGGTTTCGATCGTGACATCACTGAGTTCAGAAAACACCACCAGAGATAGGAGGGGGACACACCATGGCATTTATTTCTTCAGGATACAATCCGGAAAAACCGATGGAAAACCGGATCACCGACATCGGTCCTCGTAAATATGATGAGTTCTATCCACCGGTCATCGCCAAGAACAAAGGCAAATGGCTGTATCACGAATACCTGCAGCCGGGCGTCCTGGTCCACGTGGCCGAATCGGGGGACGAAGTCTACACCGTGCGCTGTGGCGGCGCCCGTCTGATGAGCACCGGCCTGATCCTTGAAATCTGCGAAATCGCTGACAAGCATTGCGGCGGTCACGTGCGTTGGACCACCCGTAACAACATCGAGTTCATGGTGGACAACAAATCCAAGGTACAGCCCCTGCTGGACGACCTGGCCGGCCGCAAGTTCAACGGCGGTTCCTTCAAGTTCCCCGTGGGCGGCACCGGCGCCGGTGTTTCCAACATCGTTCACACCCAGGGTTGGATCCACTGCCACACCCCGGCCACCGACGCATCCGGCCCGGTCAAGGCGGTTATGGACGAAGTGTTCGCCGACTTCCAGAATCACCGTATGCCGGCGCACGTTCGCGTCTCCCTGGCCTGCTGTCTGAACATGTGCGGCGCTGTGCATTGCTCGGATATCGCCATTTTGGGTTACCATCGTAAACCGCCCATGTTGGACCACGAGTATCTGGACAAGATGTGCGAAATTCCCCTGGCCATCGCCTCCTGTCCGACCGCGGCCATCAAGCCGGCCAAAATTGAAATCGGCGGACAGAAGCTCAATTCGGTGGCCGTGAACAACGAGCGCTGCATGTACTGCGGTAACTGCTACACCATGTGCCCCTCCATGCCCCTGGCGGACAAAGAAGGTGACGGTATCGTCATCATGGCCGGCGGTAAGGTCTCCAACCGCATCAGCGCCCCCAAGTTCTCCAAGGTCGTTGTGGCTTTTATCCCCAATGAAGCGCCGCGTTGGCCCACCACGGCCAAAGTGATCCGCAACATGATCGATGTCTATGCCAAAGATGCCCGTAAGTACGAGCGCCTGGGCGATTGGGCCGAGAGAATCGGTTGGGAGCGTTTCTTCGATAAGTGCGAGCTAGAATTTACACATCATCTGATCGATGATTTCCGTGATCCGGCGTATTATACCTGGCGCCAGACCACCCAGTTCAAGTTCTAATTGCTGTTATGAAAATAAGTATTCAATAGCGAGCATCACTTCGCAGGGGGCGTGTTTCACGCCCCCTGCAACCCTTCTTAGACCCGCATCGGATGAAAGGGGACCACGGTCATGGAATACGAAGAGGCGAAAAAGAAAATAGTTGAGGAGCTGACCAAAAAGCTCAAAAACAAATCCAAGTTCTACTTCAACGATCTGGCGAAGATTCTCGAGGCCAAGCCCCGTGACGCCAAAAAGATTGTCAACAAACTGGTTGAAGAGGGTGTTCTGGAATATTGGTCCAGCGGCAGCACCTCCATGTACGGGATGCCCGGCACTGGCAAACAGGCCCATTCCGAAGGCGAGGATTAATCGTCATTGTAATCAAGAGGACAGCCAACCTGTAGGGGAACTACTTGTATCAGCACATCCATACAGGGCGAACATGCAGACCCGCACCTACATGTGACATGCCATCTTGACTGCAATTTACACGGGAATCGGTCCGATCCAATCATGCTTTCGGTCATTGACTGTTTAGATCTTTGAACCCGGCCCAAACACAGCTGATACCCCCCCGCTGCCCAGGTATGGTAATTGCCGCCCTGCGCGGCGGGTCGGGTAAAACTATTTTTTCCGTCGGCCTCATTGCTGCGTTGCGAAACCGGGGCGTTACCGTTGCACCCTTCAAAAAAGGTCCCGACTATATCGATGCCGGTTGGCTGGCCATGGCCGCCGGCCGGCCGTGTTATAATCTGGACACTTTTCTGATCGACACCCCCATCATTCTCCAATCTTTCCAAAGACATACCCGCGATGTACAGATGGCCGTCATCGAGGGCAATCGTGGCTTGTATGACTGCATCAACACCGAGGGCATGACCTCCACGGCCGAATTGGCCAAGCTGCTTGATTTGCCTGTCATTTTGTGTATCGATGGTACCAAGACCACCCGCACCATGGCCGCGGTGGTTGCCGGATGTGCCCAGTTCGATCCCGGATTGCGCATTGCCGGTGTCCTGCTAAACCATGTGGCCGGCGCGCGCCACGAAAAGATCTTGCGCGACAGCATCGAGCAGCATGCGGGCATTCCTGTCCTGGGAGCTGTGCCCAAATTGCGCAAACAGATCTTTCCCGAGCGTCACATGGGGCTGGTGCCGACCTATGAACACCAGTGGGCCCAGGACGCCGTCGGGGCCATCGGGGAGCTTGCCGAGCGGTATGTGGATCTGGGTGCCCTTACGGTGCTTTGCCGGTCCGATCGCCCAGGTGCTTCAGGGGTTCCTGCACCCGATCCGGTCAGCGCGACCGATTCTTCAGTAAGCGTAATATCCACCGGGAACCCGACGAAGGACCGGCGGCCGCGCATTGGGATTGTGCGCGATTCGGCTTTCCAGTTTTATTACCCGGAGAATCTGGAAGCCCTGGTGGAAGCCGGCGCTCAATTGGTGGTTACCAGTCCGCTGTTCGAGGACAACCTGCCGGATGTGGATGGCCTTTACATCGGTGGAGGCTTCCCTGAAACCCATGCCGCACGCCTGTCACGCAACGTCACTTATCGGGAGCAGATCAAAAGCCTGGCGGAACAAGGCATGCCCATTTATGCCGAGTGCGGCGGATTGATGTATCTGGGCCGGGAGCTGATCCTGGAGGACGGCACCTTCCCCATGGCGGGTGTGCTGCCCATTGGTTTCGGCTTTTCCAAGCGGCCCCAGGGACATGGCTACACCATGCTCCGCGTGGCGCGACCCAATCCCTTTTTTACCGTTGGCCAGACCCTGAAAGGCCACGAGTTTCATTACTCCACGGTTCACACCTGCGATGCCGAACCGGACCATATGGCCTTTGACATGACCCGCGGCAGCGGCCTGGTGGAAAACCGCGACGGCCTGTGCCGCGGAAACGTTCTGGCCACCTACACCCACATCCATGCCCTTGGTACCCCTCAATGGGCCCCGGCCCTGGTGGCCCGGGCAAAAGAATTCGCCGCCCGCCAGGGCGATCGCATGAAAATTAATGCATGATATATGCATTGGACAGCTGATCGGCCCTTCCATTTAGCACAACAGGAGGTGCATCCGGTAGCGGGGGTGGGGCGCTGCGTCCGCAATGGGGTTTTAGTGACGCTTGGGGGTGTGCGCAGGGTTGTTCGGCCCGCACTGTCTGAACGCAGTGAGTTTGCGGGCCTA
>JAGTVD010000372.1 GCA_018224505.1 Desulfatitalea sp.
GCGGGTCGTCTTTCAGATCGCGCAGGCCGGGCAGGCTGCGATCCTTGCTGAGAATCACAAAGTAGACGGTGGCCGTGGCCCGATCGGCTTCCGGGTTCAGTTCCACAATGGGTCTGGGGTAGAGAATGGAGAATTGACCGTAGCGCCGGAAGGCCACGAACAATATGCCTTTGACGCTGTTGGCATCGTGATTGCCGGGCGTGGCCACTAAATCGTCGCTGCCCAGTCGCACCAGATCACCGATCTGCTGTTTTTCCGCCAGTTCGGCACCCTGATCGATCAGTTTGCGGATGGCGGCCCCATCGTCCGAAGTGCCGCAGGCGGCCGTGGTCAGTAACAACAGCAGGGCAACCAAACGGGCAACAGTTATGAGGCGTTTCCATCGATCCATGCCTGATATTAGGCCGTGGGCCGTTGGCTGTCAAATACAATGCCAAGTGAGGGGACCCCTCACTTGGCATTTGGTTACAATCATTATTTACCGCTGTATGGCTTCCCTTCACGGGGCCTTAATTGGCGCGGCAAGGCGGCCTATGGCTGCTGGAAATATTCCAGAGTCACCGTTACCGTCCGGTTCAGGGCGCGACCCTCCGGAAGGGCGTTGTCGTACCTGGGGTTATTGGGGCCGGCGCCGGACACGATCAGGCGGTCGGTGCCGGGCGCTGCGCTCATAAGCTGCTTTTCCACCGCCTTGGCGCGCCGTTCGGACAACTGCAGGTTATAGGCTTCGCTGCCGATGTTGTCGGTGTGCCCGACCACCAGCACAAGCGCCTCCGGCATCTGCCCGATGCGGGTGATGATGCGGTTCACAATGGCCTCGTTGCGATCCTTGATGGCCGCGCTGTCAAAATCGAACAGGATCAGGGCATACTGTTCCTGCACCCGATAGCCCTGCACCGCGGCCATCTGCTGGGTGCGCTGTACGAAGTTGACCGGCAGGGCTTCCGCGCTGCGGCTGTCCAGCGGGTTATCTTCATTGTCCTTGCCAATCACATGGGCATCGATGGCTTCACAGGCGGCGAACCCATCGAGCAGATTGCTTGTCAGGGGAATCGCCAATTGCTCCGGCAGCGGCCCGTTTCCGATAACGGTATGAACATCCCGGCCGGCGCAACCAAGGGTCAGCTGCCATTCGGTCACGCCCGCTTCCGACGTAATCTCCGGCACGACGCGCAGGGTGCCCATTTCACTCACCTTGGTGACATATTCGCTGTCCACCGTCTCCAGGATGGCGGGGTGGTCGCTGTGGATCTCCACGCGCTGGTTGTCGATCCGGCCTTCGGCAATGCGGATGTTGCTTGGCGCTTCGGGCAGATTCCGCTGCTCAACAGCCATGCGCTCCGGCGCAATGCCCCACACGTAGCGCAGATAAGCCTGCACCGCTTCGGCCCGGCCCCGGGAAAGGTCGAGGCGCCCCTTCTCCTCGCCCATATCGGAATTGCACCCCACCAAACGAATGGTGACACCGGGGTTGGCTTGCAGTCGCTGGCCAAGGATGTTCAGCACATTGTGGTATTTGTCCATGCCGCCACGCAGCTGCCGTTCGTCAAAAGCGGCTGTTTCGGCACGGGTTTCGAAAAGTATATAGCGATCCGTGAGTTGGCTGCGGCCCGTGTCAAAGTAAACATGGTTGAGCAAAGGGGCGCTGTCGATGGTGGTCAGCTCTTCGATCTTCAGCTCCGGATCGGGGAATACCAAATTGCCCGCGGGCGGCGAGATGAAACGGTAGGTGACAATGTAGCGGTGCAGCAGGGTGGACGAGAAGGCTTCGAAAACCGACACCAGTTCG
The DNA here is from genome assembly GCA_018224505.1 of Desulfatitalea sp. Taxonomy (GTDB): domain Bacteria; phylum Desulfobacterota; class Desulfobacteria; order Desulfobacterales; family Desulfosarcinaceae; genus Desulfatitalea. The sequence continues at coordinate 1,790 of JAGTVD010000372.1, forward strand.
GCCGGCGAACCCGCTTTCCAAGCATAACCGCCATGGCTGGAAGCCAGCCCCTTCAGGAAGGGATCCAGTGTAGGGGTTGGCATGTAGTCCACCGCATAGATGGAGAAGTTGTTGATGCCTTGTACGGATTTCGTGATTTCGCTATGGGTGACCCGGGAGTTGATGTCTTCGCCGTCGGAAAAAATCACCATGAATTTGTTGTTTTTGGCGGGCATTTTACGCACCAGGTCCACGCCGGCGAGGATGGCTTCATTCAGGTAGGTGCCTTCGGTGAGTCCGCTGTCCATGCTTTCGCGGAGAAAGTTCTGCAAGTCGGTCATGTGGTCGCTCTGTTTCACCTTGGCTCGCAGGGTGTGCCCGTTCACAGTCAAAGTGTCCTTTTCATCAAACACCACCACGCTCACTTGATCGATGGGACGGACGATCCGGTAGACCGATTCCAAGGCCTGGGTCAGGGGGGCGATGGCATTGCGCAGCCGCATGGAGAAGGAGTTGTCCACCACCAGAACGATGTTGAGCCCCACCTCCTGGCTGGTTTCCAGGGGTTCCACCGATATAATGCGGGCTGTTTTGCCGGCCTGGCGGATGACGAACTCGTCCTGGGTCAGCCCCTGGATCGGCTTTTCATCGCTATCGGTGACGGAAACCAGAAGTTTGCCTTCTTCCAGGGTTTGGTAGCTGATTTTGGTGTCGGGCAGGGACGTGCTGATCTGGTAAGGATCGGTTGCGGCCAGGGCAGCGGATGCACCGGCGGTGAGGACGAGCAGCATCATCACGATGATCGTTCTTTTCATTCCTTCACTCCATGATTTGGTTAGTGGGCTAATTTTTCTGTTTAACAGAAGGGGGTGAGGCATGCATCAACCTCCTTGCGGATGGGGCCAAGCAATGTGTGTACCAGTCCCTTTTGTCCGCGTGCATAGCCTAAAATTATGACATGGTTTGCCAACGTCAAGCCTTTTCGGTTACCAATTTTGCGCCAAAGTGACAAAACCGACCCAAACCCTTCACTTGAATGTTTGTTCAGGAGCCTTTAGACTCACATTTGAGGTGCAGTGATGAATGATCTATTGGCTCGATTGCGTGAAAAACACCTGCGGGATGCCGAAAGTGGTTTGTGCGCCGTTTGCTCCGTGCATCCCGTGGTGTTGGGTTGCGTCCTGGATGCGGCGGCAGGTATGCCGTCGGGTGCTGTCCTGATCGAGGCCACCGCCAACCAGGTGAATCCGTTCGGCGGTTATTCCGGTATGACACCAGCGGATTTTGTGTCATATCTCGGGCGCATGGCCCGCAACGCCGATCTGCCCGCCGAAAGGCTTCTGATTGGCGCCGACCACTTGGGACCCCATGTATGGAAGCGCTTGCCGGCCGCCGAGGCCATGGAAAAGGCCGCGCTGCTGGCCCACCAATGCGTTGCGGCCGGGTTTGACAAGATCCATTTGGATACCGTGCAAGGTTGCGCCGACGATCCCGGTCCGCAACTGGACCTGGAAGAGACGGCGCGCCGGGCCGCCCAATTGTGCCGGGCCGCGGAAGCGGCTGCCCGTGATCGCGCCCATCGACCACCGCCCTTGTATGTGATCGGCAACGAGGTGCCGCCGCCGGGGGGCGGCCTGGAGGAGGGCAGCGATATCATTGTGACCGATCCCGATCAGTTGCTGAACACCTTGGATGCTTACCAGCGCGCCTTCACAGCGGCCGGCGTGGCAGCGGCCTGGCCCCGGGTCATGGCGGTGGTGGTGCAGCCGGGGGTGGAGTTCGGCGACCGCCGCGTCGTCGCCTTTGACAAGGAGCGGGCCGCGGCGCTTTCCGCCGCCCATGCTCGGCTGCCCGGTATCATCACCTACGAAGTGCACGCCACCGATTATCAAACGCCTAACGCCCTGCGCCGGATGGTGCGGGACCACTTCCCCCTGCTCAAGGTGGGGCCCTGCCTGACCTTTGCCCTGCGCGCCGCTCTTTATGCCCTGGCC
>JAGTVD010000373.1 GCA_018224505.1 Desulfatitalea sp.
AGTTTCAACTCTTTCTCCAGCACCTGCTTGCGCTGCTCCAGGCGGTCGATCTCCTCTTTGGCCAGATGTTTGATCTCCGGATCGCTATCCTTGAGCAATTCAAGACTTTCATCCAGTTCACCGTCCAGTTGCCGGTACTCTCTGAATGCCGCCACAATCGCATTCAGTTCGGCGTGTTCGCGGGCATATTTCTGGAAGGCCGCACGGTCCTGAAGGATCTTGGGGTTGCTCAGCAACCCCTCCAGCTCTTTGAATCGGTCTTCGACACCGCTGAGTTTTTCAAACATAGACACTGAGGGTCACCTCTGACGTTGTTGCGGAAGGCGCCCGGCTGCGCCGGGAGTGCTGAGTGTTAAGTGTTACGTATCAAGTGACGCTATCCTGCCTTATGGATAGACAACAGCCAAGGGTCTAAACGCGTCAAGCTGTCACCGCAATGAAGGGGTAGACAGCTTGATGGCGGCCGCTGGTACGGCCGGGAATGAAGACGCTATTTCTGGGTCTTTTGGTAACCGGCGTACTTTTTGCGAAAACGTTCGATGCGGCCGGCGGTATCGACCAATTTCTGCTTACCCGTAAAAAACGGATGACATTGGGAACAAATTTCAACGGAAATACCATCTTTTGTGGAACCCACTTCGAGGGCGTTGCCGCAGGCGCACTTGATGGACGTTTGCGCATATTTTGGATGGATGTCTGGTTTCATAATAATTTCAACCCCCTAAAAAGTAATTAAGCATTCATGGAATCCAAAAACTCTTTATTATTCCTGGTTCCATGCATTTTTTCAAGGATAAATTCCAAAGCATCGGCCGGATTGAGCGAGGCCAGCAATTTGCGGATAATCCAAACCCGGTTGAGGGTGGCCTCGTCCAGCAACAGTTCCTCCTTGCGGGTACCCGACTTTTTGATGTCGATGGCCGGGAATATGCGTTTGTCCGCCAGGCGTCGATCCAATTGGATCTCCAGGTTGCCGGTGCCCTTGAATTCTTCGAAAATCACCTCGTCCATGCGGCTGCCCGTATCGATCAGGGCCGTGGCAATAATGGTCAGGCTGCCACCGTCTTCGATATTGCGGGCCGCGCCGAAGAAGCGCTTGGGTCGCTGGAGCGCATTGGAGTCCACACCACCCGACAGTATCTTGCCCGAAGGCGGCATGACCGAGTTGTAGGCACGGGCCAGACGCGTAATGCTGTCCAACAGAATAACCACATTTTTCTTGTGTTCAACCAGCCGCTTGGCCTTTTCAATCACCATTTCCGCCACTTGCACATGGCGCTCGGCGGGCTCGTCGAAGGTTGAACTGATCACCTCCCCTTTGACGGACCGCTGCATATCGGTCACCTCTTCAGGCCGCTCGTCAATGAGCAGCACAAAGAGAATGATATCCTTGTGGTTGCGGGCAATGCTGTTGGCGATGGATTGGAGCAGCATCGTCTTGCCCGAACGGGGCGGGGAAACGATTAGCCCGCGCTGCCCGAATCCCACCGGGGTCAGCAGGTCCATGATGCGTGAGGAATAGGTCTCCGGATCGGTTTCCAGATTGATTTTTTCTTCGGGGTACAGGGGTGTCAGGTTGTCGAACAGGATCTTTTCGCGGGCGACCTCGGGATCCTCGTAGTTGATCCCTTCGACCTTGAGCAGGGCAAAATAGCGTTCAGACTCCTTGGGCTGCCGAATCTGGCCGGAAACGGTGTCGCCGGTGCGAATGTTGAACCGCCGAATCTGGGAGGGCGACACATAGATATCATCGGGTCCGGGCAGGTAGTTGGAACTGGGGGCGCGCAAAAACCCAAATCCGTCCGGCAAGATCTCCAAGGTGCCTTCCCCGTAGATCAGACCGTTTTTCTCGATCTGCGCCTGAAGCAATGTGAAGATCAATTCCTGCTTGCGCATGCCGGCGTAGCCTTCGATCTTCAGCTTTTTGGCCATTTGGGTCAATTCGTTGATTTTCAGGTTCTTCAATTCAGAAACATTCATTGAACGCTCTCCATGACAAGGTCGTATTCCATTTCCCGGGTGTGGTACCCACCACGCCCGCGCTGATGATTAACAAAAGGGTAATCGGACAATAGGGTAAAATGTCGCCACGACTGAATCGGTATTGCCATCAAAAGGGAGCCCAACGCCCAAACCCCGTACCAAACCGATAGAACGACCCAACCTGATTGTGATTCCGAGTGATTTGCCCTTCCGGCGATGGTGGAACTGTTGATAGCAATGGAGGAATATGATGTTTTGGGTTTACGGAGCAAATGGCTTTCAAATGCTCTCCAACAGGGCAGGTCCAACCTTGATGATGATGCTTATATTAAGGTATTCCGGCTGTCAAGCATTTTCGGGCATTTTCGAGGGGTAACCGCAGGGGAATTGATGACCTTGGCATTAAACCAGCTCCAATGGTATACATCGACCACGCTTTGATATTCTCATATAGCGGAACGAATCATGCGCCTGCGGTTGCCCAACCACTTATTACCCCCCACACCCGACGCCTATCTGGTGGGGGGTGCGGTGCGCGATTTGATCCTGGGGCGCCGCCCCATCGATTACGACCTGGCGGTGGCGGGCGATCCGGCTGTGTTTGCCGGCCGGCTGGCCCGGCACTTGAATGGCCGACTGGTGGAACTCGGCAAAGATCGATTCACCCTGTACCGGGTGGTGAGCCCGGCGGGCTGCGTCGATGTGTCGTCCCTCAAGGAGGGCTGCTTGACGACCGATCTGCTGTCCCGGGACTTTACGATCAACGCCCTGGCATGCCGCCTGGACAACAACCAGGTAATCGATCCGCTGCGCGGTCTGGACGACCTCGAACGGCATACCATCCGCATGGTGTCCGCCGACAACCTGCAAAGCGACCCCATTCGCTTGCTGCGGGCCCATCGCATGGCGGTCGAATTGAGATTCCACATCGACCGCGCCACCCGTCTGGCGATCGGTCAATATGCCCCCCTGATTCGAAACAGCGCCGGAGAACGCATCTGGACCGAATGGCAGGTCATCCTCAGCAGCCCGGCCGGCACCCGCCAGATCTTCGGCATGGCCGCCAACGGCCTGCTGGAGACACTTGTGCCCGAACTATCGTCTCTGCGCCGCTGCGCCCAGAACAAACACCACGCCTACAGCGCCTTTGCTCACACCCTGGCGGCGTATCGCGCCCTGGAAACGCTGCTGGCAGAACACCGCCGCATGTTGCCGCCCGGCGTGGCCACCCTTATCGCGGCAATGGACCGACCGACACGCATCACCCTGAAACTGGCAGTGTTACTGCACGATATCGGCAAACCGGCCACCCGCAGCCAAGAGCATGGAGAAACAACCCATTTTTATGGCCATGCCGCCCGGGGCGCCACTATCGCGGATGGCCTGCTGCGGCGGCTGAGGGCACCGAGCCGCATCCGAACGGGGGTCTGCTCGATCATCCAGCACCACCAACGCCCCTTGTCCCTTTTCCTAAATCAATCCGCCCGGGCCGAAGGCCGGTTTTATCGTATCTGTGCAGAACAGACCCCGTATATCCTGCTGCACGCCATTGCCGACACCATGGGCAAAACCCCAGCACCTGCAACTCAGTCGGCACCCCTGCTCGACTATTTCAAACACCTGCTGACCCATTACGTGGACACCATTCAACCCGCGCTCCAAGGCCCTCCATTGCTGACCGGCAAGGATCTTACAGACCTGTTCGGCCTCCCCCCCTCCCCCCGCTTCGCCAAAATCCTCAAAGCAGCCGCGGATGCCCACCTGGCCGGATTGTTCAGCAACAGACCCGCCGCACTGCAATGGCTGCAACACCACCTCCAACAAGCCCCAACCGACGATTCCAGCTGAACGGCAGTCCGCCGGTTCTGAAAAGAAAACAAAAAACGCCCCGAACGCGACATGCATCCGGGGCGTGGAACAACCCATTACCACAATCAGATCTAAACGTTATTTAATCGCGTCAAGCGCCTTGAATATCTGGTCACGAATCCCATCCACCTTACCGACACCCTCGATGCGAATATGCTTCGGAGCGCCCGGCGCACCCGTCTTGGCCCATTCCTTATAATAGGCCACCAGGGGTTCGGTCTGGGCATGGTACACATCCAAACGTTTGCGAACCGTCTCTTCTTGATCATCATCGCGTTGAATCAAGGGTTCGCCGGTCTCATCATCCTTGCCCTCCACCTTGGGGGGGTTGAAGGTGACATGATAGGTGCGACCACTGGCCAAATGGACACGACGACCACTCATCCGTTTGATGATCTCCCCATCGGGCACATCGATCTCAACCACCGCGTCGATGGGAACACCCGCCGCCTTCATGGCGTCGGCCTGGGGGATGGTGCGGGGAAAGCCGTCAAACAGAAAACCCTTCTGGCAATCGGCCTCTTTAATCCGTTCCTTGACCAAACCAATAATCACGTCATCCGGAACCAGCCCACCGGAATCCATCACCGACTTGGCCTTTTTACCCAGCTCGGTACCGGCCTTGACAGCCGCCCGGAGCATGTCGCCCGTGGAAATCTGCGGGATCTGGTATCTTTCCTTAATGTAATTGGCTTGGGTTCCCTTGCCGGCACCGGGGCCACCTAATAGGATCAAACGCATACAACCGCCTCCTTCTTTTCGTTGTTTAAGGGTCGTCTGTGGATGTATCTATTTAAAAAAAGTGACTATTACCGAAAGCGGATTCAGTGTCAACCCTCAAGTCATCAAATATCAGGGCAACCGCATGTCTCCGCATTGATAACCAACCGATCAACCAATCAACCAATCAACCAATCAACCGACCAACCGACCAACCGACCAACCAATCAACCAATCAACCAATCAACCAACCAACCAACCAATCAACCAATCAACCCCCCAACCCCCCAACCCACCAACCCATCAACCACTCAACCAATCAACCCACCAACCACTCAACCAATCAACCAACCAATCAACCGACCAACCAACCACCCGACCAACCAATCAACCAACCAACCAACCGACCAACCAACCGACCAATCAACCAACCAACCGACCAACCGATCAACCAACCAACCGATCAACCGACCAACCAACC
>JAGTVD010000374.1 GCA_018224505.1 Desulfatitalea sp.
CATGGCCGGACTGGACCTGGCCCGCACGGTGACCAGTGCGACCGCCTACCGGTGGATCGATGAGCGCCCCCTGCCCATCGACACGGCACGCACCCCGCTGGACCACCGCATCTGGCAAGGGCCGGACGGTCTGAAGCGGGTGGTGGCCATGGATTTCGGAATCAAATACAACATATTGCGATGCTTGACGGAACGGGCCATGGAGGTCGTGGTGGTACCGGCCTTCACCGATGCCGACACCATCCGCAAGATGGCGCCGGACGGTCTCTTTCTGTCCAACGGCCCCGGCGACCCGGAGCCGGTGGATTACGGCATCCGCACGGTTCGCGAGCTGCTGGGCTACCGGCCCGTTTTCGGCATCTGCCTGGGGCACCAGATCCTGGGGCTGGCCCTGGGAGCCAAGAGCTTCAAACTCAAATTCGGCCACCGGGGGGCTAACCACCCGGTGCAGAACCTGCGCACGGGCCGGGTGGAAATCACCTCCCAGAATCACGGGTTTGCCGTGGATTCCGAAACCCTGGATCCGGAACAGGTCGAAATCACCCATATCAATCTGAACGACAACACCCTGGAGGGGTTCCGCCACCGGCACATGCCCTTGATGGCCATTCAGTACCACCCCGAGGCGGCGCCCGGTCCCCATGACGCGCGCTACCTGTTCGATGCGTTCGCTGAAATGATGAAAGCTTAATATGCCCAAACGAACCGACATCCACAAGATCATGATCATCGGCGCCGGCCCCATCATCATCGGCCAGGCGTGCGAATTCGACTATTCGGGCACCCAGGCATGCAAGGCGCTCAAGGAAGAGGGTTACCAAGTGGTGCTGGTCAACTCCAACCCGGCCACCATCATGACCGATCCGGAGACGGCCGACCGCACCTATATCGAGCCGGTGACCCCCGACACCGTGGCCAAGATCATTGCCGTCGAGCGGCCCGACGCCCTGCTGCCCACCCTGGGCGGCCAGACCGGGCTTAACACGGCGGTCAAGGTGGCCGAGATGGGGGTGCTGGAGCAGTATGGCGTGGAACTGATCGGCGCCTCCCTGGATGCCATTCAGAAAGCCGAGAGCCGTGAGCTTTTCCGCGCCGCCATGGAGCGCATCGGCCTGAAGAGCGCCGAGAGCGATTTCGCCACCACCATGGCGCAGGCCCGGGAGATCGCCGCGCGCATCGGCTTTCCGCTGATCATCCGCCCCAGCTTCACCTTGGGCGGCACCGGCGGCGGCGTGGTGTACAACCCCGAGGAGCTGGAGGTGACGGCCAAATCGGGCCTGGACGCCAGTTTGACCCGCCAGATCATGGTGGAGCGATCGGTACTGGGTTGGAAAGAGTACGAGCTGGAGGTGATGCGCGACCACAAGGACAACGTGGTGATCATCTGCTCCATCGAGAACTTCGACCCCATGGGGGTACACACCGGCGACAGTATCACCGTGGCCCCGGCCCAAACTCTGAGCGACCGCGAGTACCAGCAGATGCGCGCCGCCTCCCTGGCCATCATGCGCGAGATTGGCGTGGACACCGGCGGATCCAATGTGCAGTTCGCCGTCAACCCCGGCACCGGCGAGATGATCGTGGTGGAGATGAACCCGCGGGTGTCGCGCTCGAGCGCCCTGGCCTCCAAGGCCACCGGCTTTCCCATCGCCAAGATCGCCGCCAAGCTGGCCGTGGGCTACACCCTGGACGAGATTCCCAACGACATCACCGGCGAGACCCTGGCCTCGTTCGAGCCCACCCTGGACTACTGCGTGGTCAAGATCCCGCGCTGGACCTTCGAGAAGTTTCCCGAAACAGCCGATGTGCTCACCACCAGCATGCGGTCGGTGGGCGAAACCATGGCCATCGGACGCACCTTCAAGGAGGCGCTGCAAAAGGGGCTGCGCTCCCTGGAGATCGGCCGCCACGGATTCGGCGCCGACGGCCGCGACCGGGTGGAGACGGACGGCGATGTGCCGTCGGACACCGAGATCCGGCAGAAACTGGCCATCCCCAACTCCCAGCGACTCTTCTACTTGCGTTACGCCTTGCTGGCCGGCCAATCGGTGGAAGAAATCCAGCAGCAGACCGGCATCGATCCCTGGTTTTTACACCAGTTGCGACAGATCGTGGCGCTGGAAGGGCAGCTGGCCGCGGCGGGCCGGGCGGCAGGCGACGGCGCAAAGGCATGGGAGTCGATGGATGACGACACGCTTTGGCAGGCCAAGGCTTGGGGCTTTTCCGACGTTCAGCTGGCCCATTTGCTGGGCGGCGATGCCCTGACCATCGCCGCGCACCGCAAGGCGCGCGGTATCCGGCCGGTCTACAAGCTGGTGGACACCTGTGCGGCCGAGTTCCGCGCCGTCACGCCCTACTACTACTCCGCCTATGAGACCGAGTGCGAGGCGCGCCTGACCGACGGCCCCAAGGTAATGATCCTGGGCGGCGGCCCCAACCGCATCGGCCAGGGCATCGAGTTCGACTACTGCTGTGTGCACGCGGCCTTCGCCCTGGCCGACGAAGGGGTGGAGAGCATCATGGTCAACTCCAACCCCGAAACGGTCTCCACCGACTACGACACCTCGGACAAGCTCTATTTCGAACCGCTGACCCTGGAGGATGTGCTGCACATCGTGGAAAAGGAGCAGCCCATGGGGGTGATCGTGCAGTTCGGCGGCCAGACCCCGCTGAACCTGGCCACCGCCCTGGCCCGGGCGGGGGTGCCTATTCTGGGCACCGACCCGGCGAGTATCGACCGGGCCGAGGACCGGGAGCAGTTCCAGGTCATGCTGCGCAAGTTGGGCCTGGTGCAGCCGGCCAACGGCATCGCCCTGAGCGTGGCCGAAGCGCGCCAGGTGGCCGAGACCATCGGCTATCCGGTCATCGTGCGGCCTTCATTTGTGCTGGGCGGCCGGGCCATGAAGATCGTTCACACTCCGGCGGAGTTGGAAACCTTCACCCGTCTGGCCATTCTGGCTTCGCCGGACCACCCGGTGCTCATCGACCAGTTCCTGCAAAATGCCATAGAAGTGGATGTGGATGCCATCCGGGACGGACACACCACCATCATCGGCGGCATCATGGAGCACATCGAGGCGGCCGGCGTGCACTCGGGAGACTCGGCCTGCGTGCTGCCGCCCCACAGCATCGATGCGCACCTGCTGGACGAGATCAGCCAGGCCACCAAGGCCATGGCCGCTGAGTTGAATGTGATCGGCCTGATGAATGTCCAATATGCCATCCAGGACAACCGGCTCTATGTGATCGAGGTCAACCCGCGCGCCTCGCGCACCGTGCCTTTTGTCAGCAAGGCCACCGGCGTACCCCTGGCCAAACTGGCCACCCGCATCATGCTCGGCCGCACTCTGGCGGAAATGGGCCTCACCACCGAGGTAGTGCCGGCGCACATTTCGGTCAAGGAGGCGGTGTTGCCGTTTGACCGCTTTCCCGACGTGGACACCTTGCTGGGGCCGGAAATGAAGTCCACCGGCGAGGTGATGGGCATCGACTTCGATTTCGGCGCGGCCTACGCCAAGGCCCAACTGGCTGCCGGACAACGGCTGCCCGTGTCGGGCAATGTCTTTATCAGCGTCATGGACAACGACAAGCCGGCCATTACCGGGGTGGCCCGGGAGCTGGTGCGCCTGGGATTCACCCTGGTGACCACCAGCGGCACCCACACTTTTCTGGACGGCCACGGCATTTCCAGCGAGCGGATCAACAAGCTGGCCGAAGGGCGGCCCAATGTGGAAGATGCCATCAAAAACGGCCAGATCCATCTGGTCATCAACACCGGCTCGGGAGACACGTCCAGTAAAGATGGTTACGTTATCCGACGCACCGCCTTGAAATTCGGCATCCCCTACATCACCACCGCCGCCGGGGCTGTGGCCGCGGCCAAGGCCGTGGCGGCGCTCAAAGCCCAGGCGCTGGGCGTGCGGTGCATTCAGGAGTATCACAGGTAAAAACGATGCAGATTATACCCACCCATCCATGCTTGATCGACAACCTCGAGTCGGACCACCCCCGGGAGGCATGTGGAATATTCGGCGTGTATGGCCATCCCGAGGCGGCCAAGTTGTGTTACTTCGGATTGTATGCCCTGCAGCACCGGGGTCAGGAGAGTGCAGGCATCAGCGCGGTAAACGATGGCGTGCTCAACGAACATCGCGCCATGGGACTGGTGTCGGATGTGTTCAGCATGGCGCAGCTCGAGCAGCTGCCGGGCACCAGCGCCATCGGCCATGTGCGCTACTCCACCACCGGCAGTTCGGTGCTGGCCAATGCCCAGCCCTTCGTGGTGCGCCACAGTCACAAAGCCTATGCCGTGGGCCACAACGGCAACATCGTCAACGCCCAGCAGCTCAAGACCGAACTGGAAGCCCAAGGATCGATCTTCCAGTCCACCATGGACAGCGAGGTGTTTCTGCACCTGTTCGTGCGCCACCTGCACCTGGGTTTTGATCAGGCGCTGGTGCAAGCAGCCGCCCGTCTCCAAGGCGCTTTTTCCATGGTGGTGCTGACCAGCCGGGGCGAGGTGATCGGTATCCGTGACCCCCACGGCTTCCGCCCCCTGTGCCTGGGCCGGCTCAACGGCCACTGGGTGCTGGCTTCGGAAACCTGTGCCCTGGACTTGGTGCAGGCCGAATTCGTTCGGGAAATCGAGCCGGGGGAGATTGTCATCATCGATGCCGACGGGCCGCGCAGCCTGCATCTGCCCAAAGCGGACCGCCATGCCTTCTGCATCTTCGAGTTCATCTACTTCGCCCGTCCGGACAGCACATTCATGGGGCACAATGTCTACCAGATGCGCAAGGCCCACGGCCGCCGTCTGGCCCAGGAGGCGCCGGTACCCGCGGACCTGGTGATGCCTTTTCCCGATTCAGGCACCTATGCGGCCCTGGGGTACTCGGAGGCATCGGGCATCCCGTTCGAACTGGGCATGATCCGCAACCACTACGTGGGCCGCACCTTCATCCAGCCCACCCAGAGCATGCGCGATTTCGGGGTGCGGGTCAAATTGAACCCCATCAAGGAATTACTGCGGGGCAAGGACATCATCATCGTCGAAGACTCCATCATCCGCGGCACCACGGCCCGCACCCGCGTGCGCGCCTTGCGGGAATTGGGCGTCAAAAAGGTCCACCTGCGGGTAGCCGGCCCGGCCCATCGGTTTCCCTGCCACTATGGCATCGACTTTTCCACTAAAGGCGAACTGATCGCCTCCACCATGCCGATCGAGGATCTCGGCGAATACCTGGGCCTGGACTCGCTGCACTACCTGAGCCTGGAAGGGCTGCTGGCGGCCACCGGCATCCCCCAAGCGGAGCAGCTCTTTTGCAAAGCCTGTTTCGACGGCTGTTACCCGGTGGCCTTCGACCGGGACCTGACCAAAAATTGTCTGGAAGGGATATGAACCGGGGCCCCGGCCCATGTCAATAAGCGCGGTGAGTCGTTGCTCGCGCGGATGCATAGGCTTCGACCGTCCCCGGGCCATGATCACACGACCACTTTGTCCTTGCATTTCCACTTGCCAATTGCCTAAAATGCGAGCATACGTTCCGGCGCACGTGAACCTGGAGGACGCTGATGATCGAATCGAAATTTCTCAAAGAAAACATTGAAAATATACAACGCCTGATGTCCATTCAGGCATTGCGGCATTTCGAAACCCGCAACCTGGGCAAACTGTTGCGCCTGAGCAAGATCCGCCAATATGAGGACGGCGAGCAGATCATCCAGGAAGGCGACATGGATCCGTGGCTCTATTTTTTGCTTTCGGGCCGCATCCGCGTCACCAAGGAAGGCGAAGAGATCAGTACGATCTCCCGCAAGGGGGAGATCTTCGGCGAGATGCGCATCATCGATGACCAGAGCCGTTCGGCGTCGGTACATGCCATCGGCCAGACGGTCTGCCTGGCCGTGGACACGTCGGCCGGCAACCGGCTCAACACCTCCGATGAAAAGGAGGCCCGACTCGATTTTCTGTTGCTGCTCTATCGCATCTTTGCCGAATACATCACGATTCGGCTGCGATTGACCAACGAGGAACTGGTCAAGGCCAGACGGGCGGCCAAAAAATCCGACCCTGAATCGGAAGAACCGGCCGAACCCCAACCCAAACCGCCCGCGCACCAGAAGCGCCATATTGAAAAATTCTGATGTCCGCCCGCACCGTCCGCTTCTCCAAAGATACCGCCAATGTCTTTTTTCACATTCTGACCCAGTGCAATCTGCGGTGCCGGCACTGCTACATCAACCCCCAACAGCACGGTATCGAACGACTCAGCCTGGAAACGATGAATGCCTGGCTGGCCACCATGGCCCGCCGCGCACCAGGGGCCAACCTGATATTCCTCGGCGGCGAACCCACTTTGCATCCCGACCTGGCAGCGGCCGTGCATACCGCATCGGATCTGGGCTACGGTTCCATCACCATCGACACCAACGGATATCTGTTCCATCAAATTCTGGATCGGATCACACCGGAACAGGTCAACTTCATCAGCTTCAGTCTGGACGGCGCCGGCCCGGAGACCAACGACCCCATCCGCGGGAAAGGGTCTTTCGCCGCCTGCACGGCCGGAATTCGCCGGGCCAGGGCCAAAGGGTTTCACACCAGCCTGATCTACACGGTCAGCCAGATGAACCTCGATGACTTGCAACGGATGCCGGCTTTGTTGGCCGAGCTGGGCATCGACCGTTTTTTTATCCAGGTCATCGGCCTGCGGGGTCAGTCCGCCACCGCGCAGACCGAC